>JAYSLR010000293.1:0-2309 GCA_043725365.1 Rhizobacter sp.
GCCAGCCGAAGGCGATCGCCGAGACGCTCGCGGGCCTGGCCACCGCGCAGCCGCCGGTGCATGGCATCTTCGCCGCGGTGCCGTACTGCGTCGACCTGATCGGCGGCCCGTACATCGAGACCGACCCGGCGCTGTGCAAGGCGTTCCGGCCCAAGTCCGCCCAGCGGCCCGCGCCGGCCGCCTGAGGAGAACGCGATGACGCGCCCGCTTCGACACCCGGCCCTGATTCGTGCGTTGATCTTCGCGGCGCTCGCGGCGAGCGTCACGGTCGCGCGCGCCGAGGATCCGATGGTCGAGTTCGTCGTGGTGCGCGCCGACACGCTGATCGGCCTGTCCCACAGCGTGCTGGTGTCACCGACGGCGTGGCGCGAGGTCGCGAAGATCAACCGGCTGCCGGACGCGAACCGCATCCTGCCCGGCCAGCACCTGCGGATCCCGACGCGCCTGCTGCGCTCCGACGCGGTCGGCGCGACGCTCGTCAGCGTCAGCGGCGACGTGCAGGCGGGCGGCGCGCCGGCGGCGGTCGGCGCGGCGGTCGGCGAAGGCCAGTCGCTGCAGACCGGGCCCGGCGGTTCGGCGGTGCTCGCGCTGGCCGACGGCTCGCGCGTGCGCGTGCCGCCATCGAGCCTCGCGCAGGTCGCGGCGAGCCGCAACTACGGCGAGCGCCAGCCGGCCGCCGCCGCGGCCAGCGCCGACGCCGCCGCTGCCGCGAACGCCCCCAGCCACTGGTTCGCCGGCACCTTGCGCGTGCTGCGCGGATCGGTCGAGGTGCTTGCCACCAAGGTGCTGCGCGCCAAGCCGCTCGAGGTCGTGACGCCGACCGCGGTCGTCGGCGTGCGCGGCACGCAGTACCGCGTCGGCATCGACGAGGGCGAGCGCGGCCGCACCCATACCGAGGTCGTCGAAGGCCGGGTGCACGTCGTTGCCACCGGTGCGGCGAGCGGCGCCGACGTGACGGCCGGCTTCGGCGCCGCGGTCGACGCCGGCGGCAAGGTCTCCAGCGCCACGCCGCTGCTGGGCGCGCCGGACCTGTCCGCGCTGCCGGCGCGTTTCGAGCGGCCGGTCGTGCGTTTCGCGCTGCCGGGCGCGGCCACGCCGCTGCGCGTGCAGGTGGCGGCCGACGCGGCCTTCGATCGGATCGTCAGCGACCAGCAGGTCGCCGCCGGTGCCGAGCTGCGCATCGCCGGCCTCGACGATGCGCAGTGGTACCTGCGCGCCCGGCGCATCGACGCTGCGGGCATCGAGGGCTTCGACGCGACGCGTTCGTTCGTGCTGAAGGCCCGGCCCGAGCCGCCGGCTTACCGCACGCCGCGCGCCGCAGCGAAGCAGGCGGTGGGCAGCGTCGAGTTCGCGTGGGCGCCGAACGCGGATGCGCCGCGCGCGCGGCTGCAGGTGGCCGAGGACGCCGCGTTCACGCGCCTCGTGCAGGATCGCGACAACCTCGACGCGAGCAGCCTGAGCGCCGACATGCCGACCCCCGGGACCTACCACTGGCGCCTGGCCAGCGTGCGTGCGGACGGCGATCACGGGCCGTTCGGCGACGCCCAGCGTTTCGAGCTGCGGCCCATGCCCGAGCCGGCGGCGGTCGGCAAGTCGGGAGACGGCAACGCGCTGGTGTTCCGCTGGAGCGGCCGTGCCGAGGACCGCCAGCAGGTCGAGTTCGCGCGCGACCGTGCGTTTGCGCAGATCGTCGCGAAGGCGGAAGTGTCCGGGTCCGAATGGACGCTCCCGCTGCCGGCCAGCGGCGGGCGCTACTACTTCCGCTACCGCAGCGTCGAGCCCGACGGCTTCGTCAGCCCGTACAGCGAGACGCTGCAGGTCGACGTGCCGCGCGACTGGAGCGCGCTCGGGCTGCTGCTGCCGGCGTTGCTGATGCTGTTCTGAGGCGCACTCGGCCTCAGGACAACGCGGGGCCGCCAGCGAGCCGTCATTTCACCAATTGGTTGAATCGTTCGGCGTCGAACTGCTCGGTCGTGTGCGCGTCGTCGGGCACGCAGTCGGGCGTCGGCAATTCGCGCGAACGCGACGACAGCTTCTCGATCGCCTGCCACAGCAGCGCGATCTGGTGCTCGTGGCCCGAGGCGTTGTCGATCAGCCCCTTCATCGCGTGCGCGAGCGGATCGTCGCCCTGCGTGATGCCGTAGGCCGAGAATCCCATCTTCGCCGCGGCCGACTCGCGCACCGAATCGGCCTCCTTCTGCAACACCCGGGCCGGATTGCCGACCGCTGTCGCGCCCGGCGGAACCGGCTTGACGACGACCGCGTTGGAGCCGATGCGCGCCCCGTCGCCGACCGTGAAACCGCCCAAC
>JAYSLR010000294.1:0-2737 GCA_043725365.1 Rhizobacter sp.
CGTGGCGCTCGAAAACGCCCGGCTGTTCGACGAGACCCAGCGGCTGCTGAAGGAGACCGAGCAGCGCAATGCCGAGCTGGCAGTGATCAACAGCGTGCAGCAAGGCATCGCCGGGTCGCTCGACTTCCAGGGCATCGTCGACCTGATCGGGGACAAGCTGCGCGTCGAGCTGCACCAGAGCGACATCAGCATCCGCTGGTTCGACGCTGCGGCCGGCATGCAGCACAGCCTTTACACCTACGAGCACGGCAGGCGCCTGCCCAACTGGTCGGCGCCGCTCGCCCAGGCCAGCGCGGGAACGCACCGCCTGATCCGCACCCGCCAGCCGAACCGCTTCGGCAGCGTGGCCGAACAGCTGGCCGGCGGCGTGACGGGCGCCGTGCCCGGCACCGACCAGGCGAAGTCGATGGTCTACGTGCCGATCGTCGGCCGTGACCGGGTGATCGGCCTGATCGGCATGGAGGACCACGAGCGCGAGCACGCCTACTCCGAGGCCGACGAGCGGCTGCTGCAGACGGTCGCCCACTCGATGGGCATGGCCCTGGAGAGCGCGCGCCTGTTCGACGAGACCCAGCGGCTGCTGAAGGAGACCGAGCAGCGCAACGCCGAGCTGGCGGTGATCAACAGCATCCAGCAGGGCGTGGGCGCCGAGCTGAACTTCCAGGCCATCGTCGACCTCGTCGGCGACAAGCTGCGCGAGGTATTTGCCACCGGCGACATCATCATCACCTGGCGCGACGAGGCCGCGCAGGTGCGCCGGCTGCTCTACTCGTACGAGCACGGCGTGCGGCTGACCCACGATCCCGTGCCCGACCCGATGACGCGGCCGCTCGACAAGGCGCTGCTGCAGCGTCGCCCCGTCGTCGTGCACAACCTGGCCGAGGCCGCGGCGCTGCAGCTGCACCACTTCGAAGGCACCGACGTGAGCCTGTCGTCGGTGTTCGTGCCGATGTTCTCCGGCGAGCGCTTCCTCGGCACGATCATCCTCGAGAACTACGAGCGCGAAGACTCCTTCGGCGAGGCCGACGTTCGCCTGCTCTCGACCGTGGCCGCCAGCATGGGCGTGGCGTTGGAGAACGCGCGCCTGTTCGACGAGACGCAGCGCCGGGCGCGCGAGGCGGCGGCGCTGGCCGAGGTCGGCCGCGACCTGAGCTCGTCGCTGGATCTGCAGCGCGTGATGGACGGCATCGCCCGCCACGCCAGGGAATTGCTGCACGGCAGCGAGAGCGCGATCTTCCTGCCCGATGAGGGTGCCGACGCCGGTACCTACCGCGCCATCGTTGCCCTGGGCGACAACGCCGACGCGATCAAGGCCACCGTGGTGCATGAGGGCCAGGGGATCATCGGCGGCATGCTGGCCGGCGGCCAACCCGAGCTCGTCAACGACGCGCGCGCCGACCCGCGCGTGGTGCAGCTCGCCGGCACCACGCCGCGTGACGACGAGCGCCTGATGGTCGTGCCGCTGCTGCAGGGCGGCGCGGTGCAGGGCGCGATGGCGGTCTGGCGCAGCGGCGGCCAGCCCTTCGGCGCCGTCGAGCTCGAGTTCCTGGTCGGTCTGTCGCTGCAGGCGACCGTGGCGCTGCGCAACGCGCGCCTGTTTGACGAGACACGCGCCGCGCTCGAACGCCAAACCGCGACCGCGGAGATCCTGCGCGTCATCAGCCGCTCGGTCACCGACACCCAGCCCGTGTTCGACGCGATCGTGCAGAGCTGCCAGCGTCTGTTCGGCGGCAAGGCGGTGGCGCTGGCGATGCCCAGTGGCGCGATGATCGAGAGCGTGGCGTTCGCCAGCGAAAGCGGCGAAGACCGATCCGGCGGGTTCCTGAAGCCCTGGCCGCTGGACCGCGGCAGCGGCGCCGGCACCTGCATCCTCGACTCGGAACTGATCGTCGTGCCCGACACCGTCGTGGCCGCGCAGCGCTTCGAACGCATGCCCCAACTGGCGATCGCGCTCGGCTACCACTCGGCACTGTTCGTGCCGCTGCTGCGCGAGGCCCGCGCGATCGGCTGCCTGGCGATCTTGCGGGCCGCGGCCGGAGATTTCGACGCCCAGGAGATCGCGCTCGCGCAGACCTTCGCCGACCAGGCCGTGATCGCGATCGAGAACGTGCGCCTGTTCAACGAGACCAAGGAGGCGCTCGAGCAGCAGACCGCGACCGCCGAGGTGCTCGAGGTCATCAGCGGCTCGATGGCCGACGCGCGCCCGGTCTTCCGCAAGATCCTCAGGAGCTGCCAGGGCCTGTTCGGCAGCGACGAGCTGGTCACGATGCTGGTCGGCGACGACGGGCAGCTGCACCTCGGTGCGGCGCTCGGCCCGGACGGTGCCAGCCGCGATCCGACGTACACGCGCCCCTACAGCGGCAGCGCCACGGAGCTGGCCATCCGCGAACGCCGCGTGCTGCACTTCCCCGATGTGCTGGCGGTCGAGGATGCGCCGCCCACCCTGCTGGCGATGTGCCGGCGCGCCGGTCTGCGCTCGTTGCTGCTGGCACCGATGCTGTGGGAACAGCGGGGCATCGGATCGATTCTCGTCGGCCGAACGCGCGCGAAGGCGTACAGCGACCGCGAGATCGCGCTCCTCGAGACGTTCGCGGACCAGGCCGTGGTCGCGATTCAGAACGCGCGGCTGTTCAGGGAGGCGCAGGACGCCCGTGCCGCGGCCGAGGCGGCCAACGAAGCCAAGAGCGCCTTCCTCGCGACGATGAGCCACGAGATTCGCACGCCGATGAATGCCGTG
>JAYSLR010000295.1:0-2521 GCA_043725365.1 Rhizobacter sp.
CGCCGCGGCTGCAGCAGCACGCCGCACAGGTAGCCGTCGATCATGCTGACATCGAGCGCATCGAGCGGCGCCGGCACGCGATCGACGAGGGCTTGCAGCTCGTCGAGTTCGCGCTCGCTCAGCGGCTGCACCGCATGCGGCGGAGACTTCGGAGGTTGGGCGGGCATGGCGCATTGTCGCGCGCCACGCCAGGGAGCTCGTTCTCAGGCAAGGTCGCAACCCCGGCATTCCGTGGCCGTCCCTCAAACTGGGGATGGCCGGCGCGTGTGGCCATCCCTAGAGTCAGGTCGTTGCTGTCACACGGCGCCGTCGCCCCCCGAAGGCACGAACGCAAGGTTCCGAACGCCCGACCAAGAACACCACGTCGAACAGGGCAAGGAACCGGTACCGGTCCCAACGACGTCCTTTCCGAAGGACTTCCAAGCCCACCCGCTCACGCGGGTGGGCTTTTTTTCGAGCGTGCCGAAGCGCCGGCGTCGGGCGGCGCGTCGAACCCGGCCCGGAACGCATCGCGAAGGTGCGCCACGAGCGCCTGCACCGCCTTCGGCGTGTTCGGGCTCCAGGGCCGCATCGCGTACACCGCGTCGCCGAAGAAGCCCACCGGGCGCCACGGCGCCATCACCTCGCGCAACCGCCCGGTGCGCAATGCCTCGACCGCGCTGAAGTCGGGCAACAGCGCCAGGCCCAGCCCCGCCAGCGCGGCGCCGCGCAGCAGCTCGCTGTTGCTGGCGCGGAACGGCCCCTGCACGGCGACGCCGACGCGCTCGGGATCGCCGCGTTGCAGGCGCTCGAACTTCCAGTGCGCCGGCCCGGGCCGCAGGTACGGCAGGCACGCGTGGTGGGCGAGATCGGCGGGCTCGCGCGGCGTGCCCCGGCGCCGCAGGTACGTGGCGCTGGCGACGAGCACCGAACGCGAGTCGCACAGCTTCCACGCGACGTGGTTGTCGGGCGGCGCGCTGACGTGACGGATCGCGAGGTCGAAGCCCTCGTGCGCCAGTGTCACGAGGCGGTCCGACAGGTCAAGGTCGACGCGGATGTCCGGGTGCGCGCGCAGGAACGCCTCGATCTGCGGCGCGACGTGCTGGCGGCCCAGCGCGACCGGCGCGGTCACGCGCACCAGGCCGCGCGGCTGCGCCGCGAGGTCGCGCGTCTCGGAGACGCTGCGCGCGATCTGCGCGAAGCTCTCGGTCGTCTCGTCGACCAGGCGCTGGCCGGCCTCGGTGAGCCGCACCGACCGCGTCGTGCGCTGCACGAGCGTCTGCGCGACCGCGCGTTCCAGCTCGGTGATGCGCTGGCTCACACCGGCCTTCGACAGGCCCAGGCGCTGCGCCACCTGCGTGAAGCTGCCGAGCTGCGCGAGCAGCGTCAGGGCATGAACCTGGGGCCAGAGCAGGTCGATGCGCTGCTCGGCGGAAGACGGGGCGGTGGACGAGGCCATGGGGCGGTCGGGGTGAGGCGGATTGTTCAGTCTATCGAACAATGAAGTCAGCCGGCGAGCGTTGGCAAGCGCGCCCGCGACGCTTAGACTGGCCAGCACATTCCGCCTTCACCCGATCCACGCAGGAGACACCACCATGGGCGCACCCGAAGCCTTCACCGCCACCACCGAGGTGGGCCACTACATCAACGGCCGCGCGGTCGCCAGCACCAGCGGGCGCCGCCAGCCGGTGTGGAACCCGTCGACCGGCGCGGTCGCGCGCCAGGTCGCGCTGGCCTCGGTCGACGAGGTCTCGGCCGCGGTCGCGTCCGCGAAGGCCGCGTTCCCGGCCTGGGCCGACATGCCGCCGATCCGCCGCGCGCGCATCATGAACACCTTCCTCGGCCTCTTGAATCAGCACCGCGACACGCTGGCGGCGATGATCACCGCCGAGCACGGCAAGGTGTTCACCGACGCGCAGGGCGAGGTCTCGCGCGGCATCGACATCGTCGAATTCGCCTGCGGCGTGCCGCAGCTGCTGAAGGGCGACTTCACCGACCAGGTCTCCACCGGCATCGACAACTGGACGCTGCGCCAGCCGCTCGGCGTCGTCGCCGGCATCACGCCGTTCAACTTCCCGTGCATGGTGCCGATGTGGATGTACCCGGTCGCGATCGCCTGCGGCAACACCTTCATCCTGAAGCCGAGCGAGCGCGATCCGTCGCCGTCGATCTTCATGGCCGAGCTGCTGACGCAGGCCGGGCTGCCGCACGGCGTGTTCAACGTCGTGCAGGGCGACAAGGTCGCGGTCGACGCGCTGCTGACGCACCCGGACGTGAAGGCGCTGAGCTTCGTCGGGTCCACCCCGATCGCGCAGTACATCTACGAGACCGGCGCCCACCATGGCAAGCGCGTGCAGGCGCTGGGCGGCGCGAAGAACCACATGGTCGTGATGCCGGATGCCGACATCGACCAGGCGGTCGACGCGCTGATCGGGGCCGGCTACGGCTCGGCCGGCGAGCGCTGCATGGCGATCAGCGTCGCGGTACTGGTCGGCGACGTGGCCGACAAGATCGTCCCCAAGCTCGCCGAACGCGCCAAGGC
>JAYSLR010000296.1:0-3468 GCA_043725365.1 Rhizobacter sp.
GCGATCCACCGCGAAGACGAGAAGATCCGCTTCCGCGACATCCAGGCCCAGCCGCGCAAGATCATCAGCTCGCCGACCTGGAGCGGCATCGAGAGCGAAACCGTCTCGTACAACGCCGGCTACACCAACGTGCACGAGATGATCCCGTGGCGCACACTGACCGGACGCCAGCAGTTCTACATGGACCACCCGTGGATGATCGCGTTCGGCGAGGGCTTCACCAGCTACCGCCCGCCGGTGGACCTGAAGACGACCGCCGGCATCCAGGGGATCAAGCCCAACGGCCACCCCGAGATCGCGCTGAACTTCATCACGCCGCACCAGAAGTGGGGCATCCACAGCACCTACACCGACAACCTGCTGATGCTGACGCTGAGCCGCGGCGGCCCGTGCGTGTGGCTCAGCGAGGACGACGCGAAGCAGGTCGGCATCGTCGACAACGACTGGATCGAACTGTTCAACCTGAACGGAGCGATCGCGGCACGCGCGGTGGTGAGCCAGCGCGTCAAGCCCGGCATGGTGATGATGTACCACGCGCAGGAGAAGATCGTGAACACGCCGGGCTCCGAGATCACCGGCGCGCGCGGCGGCATCCACAACTCGGTGACGCGCATCGTGCTCAAGCCGACTCACATGATCGGCGGCTACGCCCAGTTCAGCTACGGCTTCAACTACTACGGAACCATCGGCACGAACCGCGACGAGTTCGTGGTCGTGCGCAAGATGAACAAGATCGACTGGCTCGACACGCCGGTGGCCGATGAGCTGATCCCCAGGGTCCAGGCCGAAGGAGAAGTCGCATGAAGATCCGCGCCCAGATCGGCATGGTGCTGAACCTCGACAAGTGCATCGGCTGCCACACCTGCTCCGTGACCTGCAAGAACGTCTGGACCAGCCGGCCCGGCATGGAATACGCCTGGTTCAACAACGTCGAGACCAAGCCCGGCATCGGCTACCCCAAGGAATGGGAGAACCAGGACAAGTGGAACGGCGGCTGGGTGCGCAAGGCCAACGGCAGGATCGAGCCGCGCCAGGGCGCGAAATGGAAGCTGCTGATGCGCATCTTCGCGAACCCGAACCTGCCCGAGATCGACGACTACTACGAGCCGTTCACCTTCGACTACCAGCACCTGCAGTCCGCGCCCGAGATGAAGGCGACGCCGACGGCCCGGCCGCGCAGCCTGATCACCGGCAGGCAGATGGACAAGATCGTCTGGGGGCCGAACTGGGAAGAGATCCTCGGCGGTGAGTTCGCCAAGCGCAGCAAGGACAAGAACCTCGACGGCTTCGAGCAGGTGCAGAAGGACATGCTCGGCCAGTTCGAGAACACCTTCATGATGTACCTGCCGCGGCTGTGCGAGCATTGCCTGAACCCGGCCTGCGTCGCGTCGTGCCCGTCGGGCTCGATCTACAAGCGCGAGGAAGACGGCATCGTCCTGATCGACCAGGACAAGTGCCGCGGCTGGCGCATGTGCGTCAGCGGCTGCCCGTACAAGAAGATCTACTACAACTGGAAGAGCGGCAAGGCCGAGAAGTGCACCTTCTGCTACCCGCGCATCGAGGCCGGCGAGCCGACCGTCTGCAGCGAAACCTGCGTCGGCCGCATCCGCTACCTCGGCGTGCTGCTCTACGACGCCGACCGCATCCAGGAGGCGGCCAGCGTCGAGCACGACCGCGACCTGTACCAGGCGCAGCTCGACATCTTTCTCGATCCCTCCGATCCGAAGGTGATCGCGCAGGCACAGCTGGACGGCATTCCCGACAAGTGGATGGAGGCCGCGCGCAGGAGCCCGGTCTACAAGATGGCGGTGCAGTGGAAGGTGGCGCTGCCGCTGCACCCCGAGTACCGCACGCTGCCGATGGTCTGGTACGTCCCGCCGCTGTCGCCGATCAGCGCCGCGGCCAACGCGGGTCACGTGGGAGCGAACGGCGAGATTCCGGACGTGAACCAGCTGCGCATCCCCGTCAAGTACCTCGCGAATCTGTTGACGGCCGGTGACACGATGCCGGTCGTGCGCTCGCTCGAACGCATGCTCGCGATGCGTGCCTACCAGCGCGAGAAGCACGTCGACGGGCGCATCAACCAGGCCGTGCTGAAGCAGGTCGGCATCACCCAGGCCCAGGTCGAGGACATGTACCACGTGATGGCCATTGCCAACTACGAAGACCGCTTCGTCATTCCCACGACGCACCGTGAATACGCCGAGAACACCTTCAACGTGCGCGGTGGCTGCGGCTTCACCTTCGGCAACGGCTGCTCCGAAGGCACGAGCGAGGCGAGCCTGTTCGGCAGCGACAAGAAGCGGACCATTCCCATCAAGGCGGAGGTTTGACCATGTTCGACCGGAAATCACCGCGACCGATGACGAAGAGCCTGCGCGTGCTCGCCGCCGTGCTGGGCTACCCGGATGAGCGCATGCGCAGCGACCTGCCGGAGATGCGCGCGTTGCTGCGTGAAGAACAGGCGCTGTCCGGCTCGCGCCTGCAGGAACTCGACGCGCTGATGGATGCGCTGGCGCGCGCCGAACCGTTGCAGGCCGAGTCCGACTATGTCGAGCTCTTCGATCGGGGCCGGGGCACGTCGCTGCACCTGTTCGAGCATGTGCACGGCGATTCGCGTGAACGCGGTCCGGCCATGATCGACCTGGGCCAGACCTACGAGAAGGCCGGCCTGGTGCTGGCCGAGGGCGAACTCCCCGACTACCTGCCCGCGGTGCTCGAGTTCGTCTCGACCCAGCCGGTGCGCGAGGCGAAGGCCTTCCTGGGCGAGATGTCGCACATCTTCAATGCCATCTTCGGCGCCTTGCAGCATCGCGAGAGCGCCTATGCGAGCGTGCTCGGTGCGCTGCTCGAGCTGGCCGGAGAGCAGGCGCTGGCGGTCAAGCCGCCGGTCGAGGAGCCGCTGGACGAGAGCTGGGCCGAGCCGGACGTGTTCGACGGCTGCTCGTCCAAGGGGCAGGCCAGGCCCGGCCAGGTGCAACCGGTCCATATCGTGCGCAAGAGCAATGGGGCGTCCAGCGCCCCGGGAGCATCGTCATGAACGGCGTGTATGGTTTTCTGTTCCAGGTCTATCCGTACGTCTGCTTCACCGTGTTCGTGATGGGCAGCCTGATCCGCTTCGACCAGAACCAGTACACGTGGAAGAGCGATTCGTCCCAGTTGCTGCGCGCCGGCACGCTGCGCTGGGGCAGCAACCTGTTCCATTTCGGCATCCTGTTCCTGTTCTTCGGTCACATGGTCGGGCTGTTCACGCCGCATACGGTGTACGGCGTCTTCATGAGCGCGGGCACCAAGCAGATGCTGGCCGTCGTGGCGGGTGGCATCGCCGGCGCGTTCTGCTTCATCGGCCTGACGATGCTGCTCTACCGGCGTGTGTTCGACCCGCGGATTCGCCTGACCAGCCATCGCACCGACATCGCGATTCTGGTGATCCTGTGGGTGCAGCTCGTGGTGGGCCTGATCACGCTG
>JAYSLR010000297.1:0-7793 GCA_043725365.1 Rhizobacter sp.
GCCGCTCGCGGCACTTGCGCAGGGCACGATCAAGATCGGAGAAGTCAACAGCTACAAGGCGCAGCCCGCGTTTCTGGAGCCCTACAAGAAGGGCATGGAGTTGGCCGTCGAAGAAATCAACGCGGCCGGCGGCGTGAACGGCAAGAAGTTCGAGCTGATCACGCGCGACGACAACGCCAGCCCCGGCGACGCGGTGCGCGCTGCCGAAGAGCTGGTCTCGCGCGAGAAGATCGACGTGCTGGCCGGCGCCTTCCTCTCGAATACCGGCCTGGCGCTGACCGACTTCGCGAAGCAGAAGAAGTTCTTCTACCTCGCCGGCGAGCCGCTCACCGACAAGATCATCTGGGGCAGCGGCAACAAGTACACGTTCCGGCTGCGCCCCGGCACCTACATGCAGGCCGCGATGCTGGTGCCCGAGGCGATCAAGCTGAAGAAGAAGCGCTGGGCCGTCGTCTACCCGAACTACGAGTACGGCCAGTCGGCGATCGCGGCGTTCAAGGAACTGCTGAAGGCCGCGCAGCCGGACGTGGAGTTCGTCGCCGAGCAGGCCACGCCGCTCGGCAAGCTCGATGCCGGCAGCGTCGTGCAGGCGCTGTCGGATGCCAAGCCCGACGCGATCTTCAACGTGCTGTTCGGCGCCGACCTCGCGAAGTTCGTGCGCGAGGGCAACACGCGCGGCCTGTTCCAGGGCAAGGAGGTCGTCAGCGTGCTGACCGGCGAGCCCGAGTACCTCGACCCGCTGAAAGACGAGACGCCGAACGGCTGGATCGTCACCGGCTACCCGTGGTACGGCATCCAGACGCCCGAGCACAAGGCCTTCTTCCTCGCCTACCACGCCAAGTACAACGACTACCCGCGCCTCGGCTCGGTGGTCGGCTACACGATGATCAAGTCGATCGCGGCCGGCGTGAAGAAGGCCAAGAGCACCGAGACCGACAAGCTCGTCGCCGCGTTCTCCGGGCTGCAGCTGGAGTCGCCGTTCGGCAGGATCACCTACCGCGCCGAAGACCACCAGTCGACGATGGGCGCGTTCGTCGGCGTGACCAAGAACCAGGGCGGCAAGGGCGTGATGGTCGACTACAAGTACCTGGACGGTGCGAAGTTCCTGCCGTCCGACGCGCAAGTGAAGAAGCTGCGGCCTGAGTAAGCCCGCGTCCCGATGAACTTCTCCGGCCTGGTCGTCCAGCTCCTCAACGGCCTGGCCGGAGCGTCCTCGCTGTTCCTGGTGGGCGCCGGGCTGTCGCTGATCTTCGGCGTCACGCGCATCGTCAACTTCGCGCACGGCTCGTTCTACATGCTGGGCGTCTACATCGCCTACATGCTGACCGAGAAGTTGGGCGGCGGCGCGTGGTTCTGGCCGGCGCTGCTGCTCGCGGCGCTCGCGGTCGGCGCGATCGGCGCGCTGGTCGAGGTGCTGCTGCTGCGGCGCGTGTACCGCGCGCCCGAGCTGTTCCAGCTGCTCGCGACCTTCGCGCTGATGCTGGTCATCAAGGACGCCGCGCTGTGGATGTGGGGCCCGGAAGACCTGCTCGGCCCGCGCGCGCCGGGCCTCGCGCACGCGGTGCCCATCCTCGGCCGCATGTTCCCGACCTACGACCTGTTCCTGATCGTCGTCGGCCCGCTGGTGCTCGCTGCGCTGTGGCTGCTGCTGACGCGCACGCGCTGGGGCACGCTGGTGCGCGCGGCGACGCAGGACCGCGAGATGGTCGGCGCGCTCGGCGTCAACCAGGCGTGGCTGTTCACCGCGGTGTTCGCGCTCGGCACGATGCTCGCCGGCCTGGGCGGTGCGCTGCAGCTGCCACGTGAGCCGGCGAACCTCGGCCTGGACCTGGCGACGATCGGCGACGCGTTCGTCGTCGTCGTGGTCGGCGGCATGGGCTCGATCCCGGGGGCGTATGTCGCCGCGCTGCTGATCGCCGAGATCAAGGCGATCTGCATCGGCATCGGCACGGTCGACGTGATGGGCATCGGCTTCTCGTTCTCGAAGCTGACGCTGGTCGTCGAGTTCCTCGTGATGGCGGTGGTGCTGGTCGTGCGGCCGTGGGGGCTGATGGGTCGGCCGCAGGCGCTGAGCCGCAACTCCGCACCGGCCGAAGCGCCGCTGCGCCGCGCCGACACGCCGCTGAAGATCGCCGGCGCGGTGCTGCTGATCGCGCTGCTCGCGTGGCCGGTCGCGACCGCGAGCTCGCCGTACCTGACGGTGCTCGCGATCGATCTGCTGACCGCGGCGCTCTTTGCCGCGAGCCTGCACTTCATCATGGGGCCGGCGGGCATGCACTCGTTCGGCCATGCCGCGTACTTCGGCCTCGGCGCCTACGGCGCGGCGCTGCTGGTGCGGTCGCTGGGCCTGCCGATGGAGCTGGCGCTGGTGGTCTCGCCCTTCGTCGCAGCGCTCGGGGCGCTCGTGTTCGGCTGGTTCTGCGTGCGGCTGTCGGGCGTGTACCTCGCGATGCTGACGCTGGCGTTCTCGCAGATCGTCTGGTCGGTCGTGTTCCAGTGGGACGACGTCACCGGCGGCAGCAACGGGTTGACCGGCGTCTGGCCGGCCGAGTGGCTGTCGGACAAGCGCGCCTACTACTACCTGACGCTCGGGCTCGTGATCGGCGGCGTGCTGCTGATCCGGCGCGCGCTGTTCGCACCCTTCGGCTACGCGATGCGCGCCGGGCGCGACTCGCCGCTGCGCGCCGACGCGATCGGCATCGACGTGAAGCGCATCCAGTGGGTCGCGTTCGTGATCGCCGCGGTGTTCGCGGGGCTGGCCGGTGCGCTGTATGCGTTCTCGAAGGGCAGCATCTCGCCCGACACGGTCGCGGTGAGCCGCTCCGTCGACGGCCTCGTGATGGTGCTGCTCGGCGGCCTGCAGACGCTGGCCGGCCCGATCGTCGGCGCCGTCACCTTCACCTGGCTGCAGGACGCCGTCGCGCGCAACACCGACTACTGGCGCGCGCTGCTGGGCGGCATCATCCTGCTGCTGGTGCTGGTATTTCCGCAAGGCATCGCCGGCTTTGTCGGCAGCCTGTTCGAGCGTCGCAGCAAGGCCGACGCATGAGACACCCTGTGTCAACCCCCGCGCCGCGGGCCGAGCGCCGGGCCGCTCCCAAGCCGGCCCGCATCCCCTCGGGGGATCGGCCGACGTACCCGTCGGACGAGGGCTTGTCATGAGCCTGCTGAAAGTCAGCGGCCTGGGCAAGTCGTTCGGCGGCAACCGCGCGGTCGACGGCGTCAGCTTCGAGGTCGCCCCCGGCGAGCTGCTCGCGCTGATCGGGCCGAACGGTGCCGGCAAGTCCACGACCTTCAACATGGTCAACGGCCAGCTGCGCGCGGATTCGGGGTCGATCACGCTCGACGGTGTCGAGCTGATCGGTCGCCGGCCGCGCGACATCTGGCACCGCGGCGTCGGCCGCACCTTCCAGATCGCCGAGACCTTCGCCTCGCTGACGGTGGTCGAGAACGTGCAGATGGCGCTGCTCTCGGCCGATTCGAAGCTCTATTCGTTGTGGAAGCGCGCCGCCGATCACAGGCGCGACGAGGCGCTGGCGCTGCTGGCCCAGGTCGGCATGCAGGTGCAGGCCGACCGGCCGTGCAGCGTGCTCGCCTACGGCGACGTCAAGCGCGTCGAGCTCGCGATCGCGATGGCGAACGCACCGAAGCTGCTGCTGATGGACGAGCCGACCGCCGGCATGGCACCGAAGGAACGCAACGAGCTGATGGCGCTGACCAAGAAGCTCGTCGTCGAGCGCGGCATGGCGGTGCTGTTCACCGAGCACAGCATGGACGTGGTGTTCGCGTACGCCGACCGGATGATCGTGCTGGCACGCGGCCGACTGATCGCGCAAGGGCGGCCGGACGACGTCCGCGCCGACCCGAAGGTGCAGGAGGTGTACTTCGGCAGCGGCAAGACCTTCGAAAAGAAGAAGCAGGTCGCGGCATGACGGACGCGGTGCTGCTCGACGCAAAGTCGCTGTGCGCATGGTACGGCGCCGCGCAGATCCTGTACGACGTGGAGCTGCACGTGAACCGCGGCGAGGTCGTCGCGCTGATGGGCCGCAACGGCGCCGGCAAGTCGACGACGCTGAAGGCGCTGATGGGCCTGCTCGCGAAGCGCAAAGGCACGGTCCGGTTTCTCGGCCAGGATGTCTCGAAGGCCGAGCCGCACGAAGTCGCGCGCCGCGGCCTCGGCTACGTGCCGGAGGACCGCCGCGTGTTCGGCGACCTGACGGTGATGGAGAACCTCGAGGTCGGTCGCCAGCCCGCGCGCACCTGGGCCGACGGCAGCGCCGCGCCGCTGTGGTCGCACGAGAAGCTGTTCAAGCTGTTCCCCAACCTCGGCGAGATGCCCGACCGCCCCGGCGGGCGCATGAGTGGCGGCGAGCAGCAGATGCTGACGGTCGCGCGCACGCTGATGGGCAACCCCTACCTCGTGCTGCTCGACGAGCCGAGCGAGGGCGTCGCGCCGCTGATCGTCGAGCAGATGGCGCACATGATTCTCGAGCTGAAGGCGCAGGGCGTCAGCATCCTGCTGTCCGAGCAGAACATGCATTTCGCGGAGCTGGTGTCCGACCGGGCCTATGTGCTCGAGAAGGGCCAGATCCGCTACCAGGCGTCGATGGCCGAGCTCGCGGCCAACGAAGACGTGCGGCGCGCGTACCTCAGTGTGTAGCGCGGCGCGGCGGCCCATCAACATTCGCCAACCGTGATCACCCTGACCGTCAACGGCCGACCGCACGTGCTGGACGTGCCGCGCGACGCCTCGCTGCTGAACGTGCTGCGCAACGACCTCGGCTTGAACGGCCCGAAGTACGGCTGCGGGCTGGGCGAGTGCGGAGCCTGCAGCGTGCTCGTCGACGGCGTCGAGGCGCGCGCGTGCGTGATCCCGGTCGGCGGCGTCGAGGGTCGCCATGTCACGACGCTCGAAGGGCTGGGCACGGGCACGCAGCTGCATCCGGTCCAGCGTGCGTTCATCGAGTGCCAGGCGGCGCAGTGCGGCTACTGCCTGAACGGCATGATCGTCGCCACCGTGGCGTTGCTCGCGCGCCTGCCGCAGCCGACCGACGCGCAGGTGCGCGACGCGCTGGCCCACAACCTGTGCCGCTGCGGCGCGCATCTCGAGATCCTGCAGGCGGTGCGGCGCGCCGCCGTGTTGACGGCGCCCGCATGACGACCCGCCGCGCCGAGACGCCGCGCACGCGCGCCGACCTGCACGCGGCCGGCGGCGTGCTGCTCGTCACGCGGATGCCGCCACCGCCCGCGGCGCCGGCGCCGGGCCAGCCGGCCAGCGTCGCGGCGAACCCGGCCGAAGGCGCCGAGATCCTGATCGCGGTCTGGGACGACGGCAGCGTCACCGCCCTGCACGGCCACGTCGACCTCGGCACCGGGCTGGCCACCGCGCTCGCGCAGATCGTCGCCGAGGAGCTCGAGGTCGACCTCGGCGCGGTCCGCATGGTGCTCGGCAGCACCGCGCTCGCGCCGAACCAGGGGGCGACGATCGCGAGCAGCTCGATCCAGGTCCACGCGCAGCCGCTGCGGCAGGCCGCGGCGCAGGCGCGCGCCTGGCTGGTCGCGCAGGCCGCGCTGGCGCGGCAGCCGGTCGTCGACGCGCACGAGCTGCTGGCCGGCCGGCACGTCGAGCTGACGCTGTCGTTCGACACCGCACCGAAGTCGCCGGACGCCTACCGCGTCGTCGGCCAATCGCCGCCGCGCGTCGACATCCCGGGCAAGGCGACCGGTGCCGAGGTCTTCGTGCACGACAAGCGCCTGCCCGGCATGCTGCACGGCCGCGTCGTGCGCCCGCCCTACGCCGGTGTCGACGCGGGCGAGTTCGTCGGCAACACGCTGGAATCGGTCGACGAGGGCTCGATTGCGCACATCGACGGGATTCGCGCGGTCGTCGTGATCCGCGACTTCATCGGCATCGTCGCCGAGCGCGAGGAGAACGCCGACGCGGCGATGCGCACGCTGAAGGTCGCGTGGAAGGACTGGCCAGGCAGTGCGCCGCTGGCCGACCTGAAGGATGCGTTGCGCAAGCAGCCATCGACGCGCCGCGTGCTCGTCGAGCAGGGCGACGTGGACGCCGCGATCGCCGGCGCGGCGCAGCCGATGCAGCGCGACTACGTCTGGCCGTACCAGCTGCATGCGTCGATCGGGCCGTCGTGCGCGCTGGCCGACTGGCGCGAAGGATCGGGCGAAGAGGGCGCGGCGCTGACGGTGTGGACCGGCTCGCAGAACCCGCACGTGCTGCGCGCCGACCTCGCGACGCTGACGGGCCTGCCCGACATCGCGATCGACGTGATCCGGATGGAGGCGGCCGGCTGCTACGGCCGCAACAGTGCCGACGATGTGGCCGCCGATGCCGCGCTGCTGTCGCGCGCGGTCGGCGCGCCGGTGCGTGTGCAGCTCTCGCGCGAGCAGGAACACCTGTGGGAGCCGAAGGGTGCCGCGCAGCTGATGCAGGTCAACGGCGGCCTGGGCCCCGACGGTCGGACCGCCGCCTATGACTTCCAGACCTCGTACCCGTCGAACGGCGCGCCGACGCTGGCGCTGCTGCTGACGCGCACGATCGAGCCCGAATCGAGCGCCTACGAGATGGGCGATCGCACCGCGGTGCCGCCGTACGCCTACGAGAACCTGCGCGTGGTCGCGAACGACATGGCGCCGATCCTGCGGGCCTCGTGGCTGCGTGGCGTGTCGGCGCTGCCGAACTCGTTCGCACACGAGTCCTACGTCGACGAACTCGCGACCGCGGCGGGCGCCGACCCGGTCGAGTTCCGCTTGCGCCACCTGAACGACGAGCGCGCAATCAACCTGGTGAAAGCCACCGCGGCGCGCGCCGGCTGGATCGCGCACACGCAGCCGCAGCAGCAGCGCGCCGAAGGAGACGTGCTGAAAGGTCAGGGCTTCGCCTACGCGCGCTACATGCACAGCAAGTTCCCCGGCTTCGGCGCCGCGTGGGCGGCCTGGGTCGCCGACGTCGAGGTCAATCGCACGACCGGCGAGGTGCACGTCAGCCGCGTCGTCGTCGGCCAGGACGCCGGGCTGATGATCAACCCGGCCGGCGTGCAGCACCAGCTCCACGGCAACGTGCTGCAGACGACCTCGCGCGCGCTGAAGGAGTCGCTGCCGGTCGACGCGCGCACGAACGTGCCGGTCGCGCGCGAATGGGGCAGCTACCCAATCCTCAGCTTCCGCGAGGTGCCGGTGGTCGAGGTGCTGATGATGCCGCGGCCCGGCGAGCCGCCGCTGGGCGCGGGCGAATCGTCGTCGGTGCCCGGTACCGCGGCGATCGCCAACGCGATCTTCGACGCGACCGGCGTGCGCTTTCGCGCGCCGCCGTTCACGCCGGAGGTTGTGCGCGCAGCGCTGAACTCGTTACCGGCGCCGGACGCGGCCACGCTCGGCATCCTGCCGCCGATCACCGCCGCGCGCCCGGCGCCGCCGCGCGACGCGCCGTGGCCGAGGCGGCGCGGCGTCTGGGCGACGGCCGTTGCGCTCGCGGCCGGGGCGTTCGGCATCGGTGCCGCGCTGCTCGGCGGCCGCGCGGCGATCGCACCGATCGCGCCCGGCAGCGGCAATGTCTACACCGCGGCGACGATCGAGAAAGGCCGCGTGCTTGCTGCGGCAGGCGACTGCATCGTCTGCCACACCGTGCCCGGCGGTGTGCCGAACGCCGGCGGCCGGGCGATGGCCACGCCGTTCGGCACGGTCTACACGACCAACCTCACGACTGACCCGGCGAGCGGCATCGGCAGCTGGTCGTTCAGCGCGTTCCAGCGCGCGATGCGCGAAGGCATCTCGCG
>JAYSLR010000298.1:0-3712 GCA_043725365.1 Rhizobacter sp.
GATGTGCATGTACTTGCTGATGATGCCGAGCATCACCTCGTCGGCGCCGCCGGCGATCGAGCCGAGGCGCCCGCACCGGCCGACGGTGCCGACCCGATCGCTACCGGCAACCGGCGCTTCGGTGCGCTGCTCGAGCAATGGTGCGCGGCCCCGGTCGCGACGATCGCGGTGGTCGAGGGCGGCGCGATCGGCGGCGGCTGCGGCCTGGCCGCGGCCTGCGACATCGTGCTCGCGGCCGCCAGCGCGAAGTTCGCGACGCCCGAGGTCACGCTCGGCCTGCCGCCGGCGCAGATCGCGCCGTTCGTCGCCGATCGCATCGACACCCGCGCGGCCCTGCGGCTGTTGCTGACCGGGCGCCGCCTCGACGCCGCGCAGGCGCTCGCGTTCGGCCTGGCGGACGAAGTGCTGGCCGACGCGGCACTGGACGCGCGCCTGCACGAGTTGCTGGCCGAACTCGGCCGCGCCGAACCTGCCGCGCTGCGCGCGACGAAGGCGATCCTGCGCCACCCGGGGCTGCGCGCCGAGACCCTGGACTTCGCCTCGCGCGCGTTCGCCGCGGCGCTGCGCAGCGGCCGCGCGAGCGAAGGCCTGGCGGCGCTGGCCGCGAGGCGCCCCGCGGCCTGGACCACCACGCCCGGCGGGCCTGCCCCGTGACGAACTTCGATTCCGTGTTGATCGCCAACCGCGGCGAGATCGTCACCCGCATCGCGCGCAGCGCGCGCGCGCTCGGGCTGCGCACCGTCGGCGTCGCGTCCGACGCCGATCGCGACGCACCGCACACGCTCGCCTGCGACCAGGTCGTCGCGATCGGCGGCGCGCGCCCGGCCGACTCGTACCTGCGCATCGACAAGCTGCTCGGCGCCGCGCAGGCCGCGGGTGCGCAGGCCGTGCATCCGGGCTACGGCTTCCTGTCCGAGAACGCCGCGTTCGCGCAGGCGGTCGTCGACGCGGGCCTGGTCTGGGTCGGCCCGCCGCCCGCGGCGATGCACGCGATGGCCGACAAGGCGCGTGCGCGCCGGCGCATGGCGGCCGCCGGCGTGCCGGTGCTGCCCGGCCATGACGGCGACGATCAGCGGCCCGATGCGTTGCGCGCCGCGGCGCAGCGCTTGGGCTTCCCGTTGATGATCAAGGCCAGCGCCGGCGGCGGCGGCCGCGGCATGCGGCTGGTGCGCGAACCCGGCGAACTCGACACCGCACTCGCCTCGGCCGCGGCCGAGGCGCTGGCCGCGTTCGGCGACGCGCGGCTGCTGATCGAGCGCGCGCTGCTGGCGCCGCGCCACGTCGAGATCCAGGTGTTCGCCGACACGCGCGGCGCGGTGATCCACCTCGGCGAGCGCGACTGCTCGGTGCAGCGCCGCCACCAGAAGATCATCGAGGAGGCGCCCTCGCCCGCCGTCACGCCGGCGCTGCGCCGGCGCATGGGCGAGGTCGCGGTCGCGGTGGCGCGCGAGGTCGGCTATGTCGGCGCGGGCACGGTCGAGTTCCTGCTCGACATGGATGGAGAACCGCGGGGCGACTTCTGGTTCATGGAGATGAACACACGGCTGCAGGTCGAGCACCCGGTGACCGAAGCGCTGGTCGGCGTCGATCTGGTCGAATGGCAGTTGCGCATCGCGGCGGGCGAAGCCTTGCCGATGACGCAGGACGAGGCGCTGACGCGCTACGAACGCGGCGGCCACGCGATCGAGGCGCGCCTGTGCGCGGAGGACCCGGGCCGCGGCTACTTGCCGCAATCGGGCCGCGTGCGGCACTGGCAACCGCCGCGCGGCGTGCGCTGCGATCACGCGCTCGCCAGCGGCTGCGAGGTCAGCCCGTTCTACGACTCGATGCTGGCGAAGCTGATCGCGCAGGCACCAACCCGCGACGCCGCGATCCAGCGCCTGGCCGATGCGCTGGACCGCACCGCGTGCCTGGGCCTGGCGACGAACCGCGCGTTCCTCGCACGCGTGCTGCGGCACGCGGCGTTCGCCGGCGACGCCGTCAGCACGGCGTTCCTGGGCCAGTACTTCGCCTCGGACGCGACGCGCGCCTCCGAGACGCCGAGTTGGTTGCGCGCGCTCGCGGCGGCGAGCCAGGCGCTGCTGCCGCAGGCCGCGCTGCCGCCGCTGTGGGCGGGCTGGACCGCGTCCGGCCGCGTCGAGACCGGGTCGCCGATCGAGGTCGACGGCCGGCGCGAGACCTGGCAGCTGCGCGGCTCGCCGCAGGCGCTGGTCGCGTCCTGCGGCGAGCACGTGCACACGATCACGACGCTGGCACGCGAGAGCCGCTCGATCGTGCACGCCGTCATCGACGGCCGACCGGTCAGCGCACGGGCCGCCCACGACGGCGAACTGTCGTGGTGGCTGTGCGAGGGTGCCGAGGCCACGCTGCGCGACCTGCGCCTGGCCGGCGTGGGCAGCGCGCAGGCGCTCGCCGCCGGCGCGCTGCGCGCGCCGATGCACGGTCGCGTGACGCAGCTGCACGCGCGGCTCGGCGCCAGCGTGCCTGCGGGTGCACTGCTGCTGGTGATGGAGGCGATGAAGATGGAGCACCAGATCCACGCACCCTTCGCCGGCACCGTCGGCGCGCTGCACACGCGCGTCGACGACCAGGTCGCGGCGCGCCAGCTGCTGATCGAGATGGCGCCATGATCCTCGATGCCGACCACGCGCTGTTCCGCGACAGCGTGCGCGCCTTCGTCGCCGCCGAGATCGCGCCGCATGTCAACGCATGGGACGAGGCGGCCGCGTTTCCGCACGCACTGTACCGGCGCGCCGCACAGATCGGCCTGCTCGGCCTGGGCTACCCCGAGGAGTACGGCGGCACACCCGCCGACGCCTGGTTCCGCCTGATCGCCACCGAAGAGATCGCGCGCGCCGGCAGCGGCGGGCTGATGGCCAGCCTGTTCTCGCACAACATCGCCTTGCCGCCTATCGTCGCGCACGGCAGCGAGGCGCTGAAGCGGCGTGTGATCCCCGACGTGCTCGCCGGCGAGAAGATCGCCGCGCTCGCGATCACCGAACCCTCGGGCGGCTCCGATGTCGCACGGCTGCGCTGCACCGCGCGGCGCGAGGGCGATCACTGGGTCGTCGACGGCGACAAGACCTTCATCACCTCCGGCATGCGCGCCGACTGGATCACGCTGGCGGTGCGCACCGGCAGCAAGGGCGCTGCGGGCATCTCGCTGCTCGCGGTGCCCGGCGCCACGCCCGGCCTGACGCGCACGCCGCTGGCGAAGATGGGCTGGTGGTGCAGCGACACCGCGCAACTGCACTTCGAGAACTGCCGCGTGCCGGCCGATCACCTGATCGGCGACGAGAACGCCGGCTTCCCGATGATCATGCGCAACTTCAACGGCGAGCGGCTGCTGATGGCAGCCGGCGCCGCCGCGTTCGCGCAGGTCTGCTTCGACGAGGCGCTGGACTGGGCGCGCCAGCGCCAGACCTTCGGCGTGCCGCTGATCGAGCACCAGGTCACGCGCCACAAGCTGATGGACATGCGCATGCGCCTGGCGAGCACGCGGGCCTGGCTGCACGACCTGGTCGCGCGCCAGGAGGCGGGGCGCTGCGGCCCCGAGGCCGGGATCGGGGTCGGCGACCCCGAGTGGGTCGCCGAGCTGTGCCTGCTGAAGAACCACGCGACGCAGACGATGCAGTGGTGCGCCGACGCGGCGGTGCAGATCCTGGGCGGCATGGGCTACATGCGCGGCATGAGGAGCGAGCGCATCTACCGC
>JAYSLR010000299.1:0-2675 GCA_043725365.1 Rhizobacter sp.
CAGACGCGCGCCTCGTGCGCATCGAAGTCATCGGCGCTCGCGAATTGCACCGGGTGCGTCGCGACCACCGGCAACTGCAGCCGCGCCCCCAGTTGCACCGCCGCGCGCACGTGCGCCTCGTTGCCGGCCAGGCCGGCGCGCTGCAGCTCGATGTAGAAGCGATTCGGGAAGATCGCCGCGAGCTGGCGCGCCAGCGCGTCGGCGCGCGCCGGGTCGCCGGCCACCAGCGCCTGCCCGACCGCCCCCATCTCGGCGCCGGCGAGCGCGATCAGGCCCGCGTTCAGCTCGGCAAGCCAGGCCCACTTGACGCACGCCTGCGAGCGCTGCTCGTGCAGCAGCCAGGCGCGCGACAGCAATTCGCACAGGTTGCGGTAGCCGCCCTTGTCCTGCACCAGAACGACCAGCCGGCTCGGGGCCTTCTCGCCGCCTTCGGGCTCGAGCCACAGGTCGGCGCCGATGATCGGCTTGACCCCCTTCTTGCGCGCCGCGCCGTACAGCTTGACGGCTCCGAACAGGTTCGACAGGTCGGTGATCGCGAGCGCGACCTGGCCGTCCGCCGCCGCGGCGCCGACCGCATCGTCGATCCGCAGGGTGCCGTCGGCGATGGAAAACTCGGTGTGGGTGCGCAGGTGAACGAAAGCCATTCGGTCATTCTAGGGAGCGCGCGGCCGGTAAAATTTGCGCGGTGCGATCAATTCTGAACATCTCGGCCTACAAGTTCGTCGGCCTCACTGATACCGGGCGGTGGCGCGAGAGCATCCGCTCACAAGCGCAGGCCTGTGCGCTGAAGGGTACGGTGCTGCTGGCCGACGAAGGGATCAACCTGTTCGTCGCCGGTGCGCCGGCCGGCGTGCGCGGCTTCCTCGCGTGGCTGGGCGCGCACGCGCCGTTCGCGGACCTGCCGGTGAAGGAGAGCTGGTCCGACACGCTGCCGTTCGGGCGGCTGCTGGTCAAGGTCAAGGCCGAGATCATCCGCATGAACCACCCGGCGATCCAGCCGCAGCTCGCACGTGCGCCGGCGGTCGACGCGAAGACGCTCGCGCGCTGGCTGGACGCTGGGGTCGACGATGCCGGTCGCGAGGTGGTCACGCTCGACACGCGCAATGCATTCGAGGTCGACCACGGCCGCTTTCGCGGCGCGCACGATTGGCGCCTCGCCAAGTTCAGCGATTTTCCCGAGGCCCTGCGCGCACGCCGCGCCGAGCTCGAGGGCAAGACCGTGGTCAGCTACTGCACCGGCGGCATCCGCTGCGAGAAGGCGGCGCTGTTGATGCGCGAGGCGGGCCTGGCGAACGTGCTGCAGCTCGACGGCGGGATCCTCAAGTACCTCGAGGAAGCGGGCGGCCGGCACTTCGAAGGGAATTGTTTCGTCTTCGACGCCCGCGGGGCGTTGAATGACACACTGGCACCCGCCCGGCCGGTGTAACTTCCGGTCGCTCTCCGCCACGACTCTCCGTGCCCGCTCACGGAGCGCACGCCATGACGACAGCCCTCTGGCCGGTGCCCGACGTCGCGCGATCCGGCGACCTCGCGGCCGCCTACGGTGCGATCCGGCAGACCACGCTGGCCCTGGTCGCCCCGCTCTCGGCGGAAGACTGCCAGGTGCAGTCGATGCCGGACGCGAGCCCCGCGAAGTGGCATCTTGCCCACACCACCTGGTTCTTCGAGACCTTCGTGCTCGAGCCGAACGAACCCGGTTTCAGGCCGTTCGACGCGAGCTTTCGCGTGCTGTTCAATAGCTACTACCAGGGCATCGGCGAAATGCATCCGCGGCCCCGCCGCGGCCTGATCACGCGGCCGACGCTGGCCGAGGTGAAGCAGTACCGCGCCGCCGTCGACGAGCGCGTGCTGCGCCTGCTCGCGTCGCGCGCCGGCGACGCGGCGCTGGCCGGGTTGGTCGCGCTCGGCCTGCACCACGAGCAGCAGCACCAGGAACTGCTGCTGACTGACATCAAGCACGCGCTGAGCTTCAACGCCGCGCACGCCGCCTATGCAAGGCGCTGGCCGATGACCAGCGTGCGCGCGCAGCCGCTGCGCTGGTTCGAGCAGACCGGCGGGCTGATCGAGCACGGCTTCGATCGCGCCCTCGACGGCGCGTTCTGTTTCGACAACGAGATGCCGCGCCACGGCATCTACCTGGCGCCATTCGAACTTGCCTCGCGGCCGGTGAACAACGGCGAGTACCTCGCGTTCATCGATGACGCCGGCTACCGGCGCCCCGAGCTCTGGCTCGCCATGGGCTGGGACTGGCTGCGCGCAGGTCGGCACCGCGCGCCGCTGTACTGGCAGGCGCTCGAGGGGCGCTGGATGTGCCACACCTTGCACGGCCTGGTCGAGATCGACACGCGCACGCCGGTGTGCCACCTCAGCTACTACGAGGCCGACGCGTTCGCACGCTGGGCCGGCGCGCGGTTGCCGACCGAGTTCGAATGGGAACACGCCGCGCGCCAGTTGCGTGCGGCGACGCGCCCGAACCTGGCCGATCGCGGTGCCCTGCATCCGCTGCCGGCCGAGGGCGAGGCGGGCAACGAGCCGGTGCAGATGTTCGGCGACGTGTGGGAGTGGACGCAGTCGAGCTACGCCGCCTACCCGGGCTACCGCGCGCTGCCGGGCGCGGTCGGCGAATACAACGGCAAATTCATGAGCAACCAGTACGTGCTGCGCGGCGGCTCGTG
>JAYSLR010000300.1:0-2490 GCA_043725365.1 Rhizobacter sp.
CTGGCGAGTGGCCATGGCAGCGAAACGGCGGGGCCGGTGCAAGACGTGTATCTGCCGGTCGTGATCCTCGGCGCATATGAGAAGCAGGTACTCGATGCGCCGACATGGCCGTTCGACCTTGCGATCGTCGGGCGCGTGCTTGCATCCGTCGTAGCGCCGCTCGCGGTCTATGCCCTGAAGCTTGCGTTCGGCGTCGACAGATTGCTATAGCGATCTAGCGCTTGCGCGATTGGCGGGCCCCCCGGCCCGCACCCGAACAAACGACGCTGCAGATCTGCAGTGCGTTGCATCCGCGAGCTGAATCCGCCGTCGCAATCGGTCGATCAAATTCCGAAGGTCGGTCTACGTCTGCTGACGGAGAGAGCGGTCATTCAATCGGTCGAGCCTGACCGTCCGCAATCAGTCTGCAGCGCCTCTTCACGCTCCCGGCCAAGAGCGGTTGGTTGCCGACGGCGGCTTCGACGAGCCTTTGGAAGCCTTCAAGACACTGACTCGGTCACAAGTTTCGATTCGAAAGCAAGAGCCGGAGTGCGCCGTACGATGTCGCCGAAGACACTGCGTTCATACCCACTTCGAATGCAACATCGTGAAGACACTGGACATCACCCAAGACCCTCGCTGGTCGCGCGTCGTGGCGCGCGACAAGACAGCCGATGGCGCGTTCTGGTACTCCGTGGCAACGACCGGCATCTACTGCAGGCCGTCGTGTCCTTCGCGGCTGGCCAATCCCAAGAACGTCCATCTGCACGGCAGCACAGGCGAGGCCGAGGCCGCGGGCTTCCGTGCTTGCCGCCGTTGCAACCCGGGTGGCATCTCCATCGAGGCGGCAAATACCGCGATCGTGACGAAGGCCTGCCGGCTCATCGACGAGGCAGCCGAGCCACTGTCGCTGACGCAACTCGCGGAGTCCGTTGAACTCAGCCCGCAATACTTCCATCGGCTCTTCAAGAAGGCCACCGGCCTGACGCCCAAGGCCTATGCGACTGCAGGCCGGGCGGCGCGCCTGCGGGAGGGGTTGGCGACGGCCGCGACGGTCACCGAAGCGTTCCACGATGCAGGCTTCGGCTCGAACGGCCGCTTCTACGAGGCGTCGGCCAGCGTCCTCGGCATGAGCCCGACCCACTACAGGTCGGGCGGTGCAGACGAGGTGCTGACCTTCGCCGTGGGTCAATGCTCGCTGGGCGCCATCCTCGTCGCCTCGAGCACCAAGGGTGTCGCGGCGATCTTGTTGGGCGACGATCCTGACCAACTGGTGCGCGCCACTTCATCCTTCTTTCGGGGAATACCCAGCCGTTCTAGCCGCAGGGGTGTGTGCGGCTCTGCTAAATTCCGCTCGGCAGGATTTGGGGGGCCGCCCTTACCGGTTTCAGCATAGGTCGATTGCTCTTTGGAGTATTTGCGCTTGGCGCCACGATGTTTTTCGGAGATTCCACGATGACCACGTTCGTTCTCGTCCCGGGAGGTTGGCGTGGAGCCTGGACGTTCGACGCGGTGATCGAGCGGCTGGAGGCCGCAGGGCACGTGGCGCACGCCCTGACGCTGACGGGGCTGCGCCCGGATGACGACGACGCGACGGTCGCCCTCGCCAACCTCGACACCCATGCGGCCGACGTGCTGGACCTGCTCGACGCCCACCGGCTCTCTGATGTGACCCTCCTGGGCCACCGTTACGGCGGAATGGTGATCACGGTCGCTGCCGACCGGGCCCGGGGGCGGGTGTCCCGCCTCGTACACCTGGACGCCTACGTGCCGCGCGACGGGGAGTCGTGTTTTTCGGCGACGAACGACCTGTTCCGTGGAGTATTCGCCGGCAAGGCGGCGGGGAACGGTTTCGCGGTGCAGCATCCGCGCCCCGACGCCGATCCCCGTACCCGCCCGCATCCGCTGGCCTCGTTCATGCAGGCAGCCCGGCTGACAGGCGTTGCCGAGCGGGTCCCGCAGAGAGACTTCGTCTACTGCTCGGGATGGGACGACACGCCGTTCACCGAGTTGCGCGATCGTCTCCAGTCGGATCCCGGCTGGAGGGTGTTCGACGTGCCGACCGCGCACGATGTGGCTAATCTCGCACCCGACGAGGTCGCCGCCATCCTGCTCGACGCCTGACCTGCGCGGGGTTACTAGCTGACGCTCGCCGACGGCACCGCGAGCGTCTGACGCTCAAACCAGGTGAACGCGACATCTGCGACATCCCTCCAGCCGGCGTCGATCGTCAGCGGGAGCCCGCGGCCCTCGAACCCCGCCTTCCCCATCAAGGCGGCAAAGCAGGCCCTGCGCAGTGAGGCCTAACCCCTTGAAGGGACTTCCCTTTGATGGCAAGCGGTATTAGTATTTTTCGTCGATGACCTCCGCGTGAGTTGGTTGCTGGTCGATGAGCAGGCGGCGAAGAAGAGCATGAACGAGGAACAGACTGCTTCTCTGAAGACGGCCTTGTTGCACCGAGCGCCAGAGGCGCTTGCAGTGCGGACCCAGATGCGAACCGCTCAGCGGGGT
>JAYSLR010000301.1:0-2881 GCA_043725365.1 Rhizobacter sp.
CAAATCGGCGATCGGCACGACGCTGAGCGAGCTGGTCATCCTGGTCACGGCGCGCGAATGGACGCAGGACTACGAGTGGTACGTTCACTACCCCATCGCCCTCAAGGCCGGCATCAAGGCGCCGATCGCCGACGCGATTGCCGACGGCCGCCGCCCTGCGGGCATGAGCGACGACGAAGAGATCGTCTATGACTTCTCGGTCGAGCTGCACCGCTACAGGCGCGTCTCCGAAGCCACCTTCGCCCGCGCCGAAAAGCGCTTCGGCAAGCAGGGCATGGTCGACCTGACCGGCATCAACGCCTACTACACGCTGCTGGCGATGCAGCTCAACATGGCGCAATACGAAGCGCCGAAGGACGCGAAGAAGCTCGAGCGTTTTCCGAAGTAGGGGCCATGGCGATGAGCCCTCACCGACTCGGCGCGGAGCTTGCCATGCCGGCAGCCTCGTCGTCGACGGCCCTCTGCGCCGCGCGGTAGAACGCCTCTCTCGCCTCACTGGCGACAGGGTCGGTCGCGCCGCCGCCCCAGTCGGCGTTGGAGGCGATCACGAGCTTGCGCTTGGGGTCGATGAAGATGCCTTGACCGAAGATGCCACGCGCGGCGAAGCTGCCGTCGGTGTACGTCCACCACAGGTAGCCGTAGCCGCGGCCGGGCCGGTCGATGCCGGTGCGCTCGGTGGTGGCTTCGGCCAGCCAGCCTTCCGGCACGATGCTTTGCCCATTCACGCGGGCACCGTCCAGGACGAAAAGCCCGAAGCGCGCGTAGTCTCGTGAGGCGGCCTGGATGCAGCAGCCGCTGATCTCCTTGCCGGTGCGGCTGAGTATCCAGGTGGCCTGCTGCTCCATGCCGGCCGGCACCCAGATCTTCTCGGACAGGTAGGTCGCCAAGGGCTTTTTCGTGGCCGCGCCGAGCAGGACGCCGACGAGATTGGTCTCGCCCGTGCTGTAGTGCCAGCGCGTACCCGCGGGCACCTCGCGGGGCAGCCGCTGCATGTAGCTCACCAGCGCATCGACGCCTTCTTCGGGCTTGTGCTTGTTGAACTGCGCCACGTCCGAGTTCGGGTCGGCGTAGTCCTCGTTCCAGCGCACCCCCGAGGTCATGGTCAGGAGCTGGCGGACGCTGACGTCGTCGTAGGCCGAGCCCTTCATCTCCGGGATGTATGCGCTGACCTTGTCGTCCATGCTCTTGATGAAGCCGTCGCGGATCGCCGCGCCCACCAGGGTCGACGTGATCGACTTGGCCACCGAGAAAGTGGTCCAGCGCCCGCCGCTGTCGAAGCCCAGGCCGTAGCGCTCCAGGCGCAGCTTGCCGTCGTGCACGACCAGCAGGGCCGCGCTGCGCTGGCCCGCCATGTAGGCGTCGACGTCGAGTGCCAGCTTCAGCGGTGGCCCCGGTGGCAGCGGCATCGGCGTGCTACCGGCCGGCACGACTCGCGACTTGGCCAGAACGGACAGCCGATCGAGCGCACGAAATGCCGCGTCGCGCTGCGGCTGGCTCCAGAACAGAACGTCGCGGTTGGTCGGCAGCGTCGCCAGCAGGCCGCGCGTCTCCTTGTCGAGACTGAACCAGCCGGCAACGCCGGCCACGACGACAGCGGCAAGCAGCACGAGCGCAATCTTTCTGGCCTTCATCTCGGCATTCCTGAACGTCGGTGACGACCGGCCGAGTTGAACACGAGGCGGGGCTCGGTCGGCCGCTCGTCAACCCGGCCGACGCGCCACAGCCGGCCACATCCGCGCCGAGGCGACGAATGTCGCCGCGCCGACCAGCAGCGCCGCCGCGGCCACCACGAGCGAGCGCTGGAACGCCAGGTGCGCATCGCCACCGCTTTGCCGCAGCAGGGCCGCGACCATCGGTGGCCCGAGCGACTGGCCGAGCGCCCAGATCGCGGTCACCAGTCCGGTCGTGCTCGCCACCGCGAGCGGCCGGATGCGCCGCAGCTCCTGCATCGTGAAGAAGGTGAGCGTGGTGAACGGCAGGCCGAGCAGCAGGCTGCCGATCGCGAAGCCGGCCTCGGTGGGCCACGCGATGCCGATGCCGATGCCCACCGCCTGCATCACGTAGGCGGCGGCGAGCCGTCGGCGCTGGTCGGGCACCGCGGGCAGGCGCGACGAGAGCAGCGCACCGCATACCACGCCGGCACCGAAGATCGGCCAGAACAGGTCGATGAGCGGCGAGCCCGGGATCGCCGCTCGCGCGATCACGGGCAGGAAGGTCGCGGTGACGATGTAGCCGAAGCCGGAGATGCCGTAGGCGAAGGCGAGGGTGACGACTTCGGCGGTGCCGTGCGGCGGCGAGGCCTTCCGCGCGGCCGAGGCGAGCGCGGGTGCGACCTCGGAAACTGCGGCCAGCGAAGCATCGGCTGATGGCGCGGGCGCGGTATCGGCGCGTCGCGAGACGTGGCTCGCGGGCACGGCTTCGTTCTCGCGCCGGAACACGTGCCACACCGCCGCGCTCAGCAGCGTGGCGAGCAGCGCGAACACGATCCACGCCGTGCTCGCGCGCCACTGCCACGTGACCATCACGCTCGCGAGCAGTCCGCTGGCGACGATGCCCGCGCCTGGGCCGGCGAACATCACGCCGCCGAGCTGCGGCACGCCGCGCGCCGCGAGCTGCGCCAGGCACCAGCCCGACGAGTACACGAACACGTAGGCGCTGACGACGCCGGCGGCGAAGCGCAGCGCCGGCCATGCAGCCGGCCATGGCAGGGCCATGGCCAGCGTGAGCAGCGCGGTGGCGGCGAGACCGCGGCGCACGAGCACCGGGGCGTCGGCCGGGCGGTGCATGCCGACCCTTCGTCGCAGCCACGGGTCGAAGGTGCAGAGCAGCGCGCCGACGAGGTAGCCGATGTAGTTCGTGCTCGCGAGCCAGCTCGCGCGCG
>JAYSLR010000302.1:0-3649 GCA_043725365.1 Rhizobacter sp.
TTGTCGGTGATCAGGCGCAGCTGGCGCTCGCGCTCGGCCAGCGCCTCCTCGGCCGCCTTGCGCTCGGTCACGTCCTGGAAGGTGCCGAACAGGCGCACGGCCTGGCCGTGAACGATCGTCGCCTCGCCCTTCGCGCGCACGGTCAGCGCGCGCCCACGGGCCGTCACGAAAGGCAACTCGAGGTCCCACGGCGTGCCGTCCGCCATCGCGCGCTCGACGGCGGCCTCGATCGTCGGGCGCGCGGCCGGCGCATAGAACTCGATCGCGCCGAGCATGGCGACCTCGGTATCGAGCCCGACGTCGTGGATCCGGTAGACCTCGTCGGTCCAGCTGAGCTTGCCGGACGCGATGTCGAGCTCCCAGCCTCCGACCTTGGCCAGCGCGCCCATCCGGTCCAGCAGGCCGCGGGCGCGCTGCAGCGCGAGCCCGTCGCGGATGCGCGCGCCGATGTCCATGTGCGTGCCGACGATGCGCTGCGGCGCACCGCCGGCATCCCGCTCGGCGACGATCGCATGCGCCAGCACCCAGACCCAGCTGCCGTCCTGGCCGCGCATGCGGTGCTCGCACGCGTAGAACGCGGCCTCGCCGGCGAGGTGCGGCACGATCGCGGCGTTCAGCACCGGCCAGTCGTCGGGATGAACCAGCGTGCGCCAGTCGAGCGCCGGCGGGCGCTGTTCGGGCGTCGGATAGCCGAGCATCTCGTATTCGCGGTCGTTGGCGGTGAAGCTGCCGTCGGCCACGCGCAGATCCCACAGCCCGAGGTTGCCCCCGCGCAGCACCAGGTCGAGCAGTTCCGCGCTGCGACGGCGCTCTTCGGCGGCCTGTGCCGACAACTGCTGCAGCGCCTGTGCCTGGCGCTGCGCCGCGAACGTGGCCCGCCGCGACTCGAACAGTGCGCCGGCCTGCCGTGCCAGCGCCTGCAGGGCACGCCGCTGGGAGGCGTCGACGCGGCGTGGCTCGGTGTCGATGACGCAGACCGTGCCCAGCGCCTGCCCGTCGGCCATCACGATCGGCGCGCCGGCGTAGAAGCGGATGTGCGGCGCGCCGCGCACGAGCGGGTTGTCGCGGAAGCGCGCGTCCTTTGCGGCGTCCTCGACGACGAAGACCGGCTCGTCGGCGACGATCGCGTGGGCGCAGAACGCGAGATCGCGGTGCGTCTGGTCGACCTCCATGCCCACACGTGCCTTGAACCACTGCCGATCGCTGTCGACCAGCGACACCAGGCTGATCGGCGTGCCGCAGATCTGCGCCGCCAGCAGCACCAGGTCGTCGTAGACCGGCTCGGGCAGGGTATCGAGCAGCTGCAGCTCGCGCAGTGCCGCCAGCCGCGTCGCTTCGTCGCGGGCCGGTGGGGCGGGAATGGCGGGCATCCTAGGCAGGGGTTCGTGGTGTCGGGGCCGATTGTGCAGCCCCCTCATCGACCCGGCCAGCGCCGGCGTTTGCTCCCAAGCAAATGTGGCTTTGCCACTTTGCTTGATCCCCGCGGGGGGCGGGCGCCGCAAGGCGGTGTCCTTGGGGCGCTCAGAAGCCGAGGCTGGCCAGCAGATCATCGACTTCGCCCTGATCGGCGACGACGTCGGTGCGCCCTTCCGGGTTCACGACGGGGCCGTTCAGGATCGCCGACTCGACGCGCTGCACCTGCTCCAGCGGTGCGGCCTGCACCAGCAGCTTGACCAGGCTGTCCTCGAGGTCGCTGGCGAGCGCGACGACCTTCGCGACCACCTGGCCGGTCAGGTCGTGGAAGTCCTGCGCCATCATGATGTCGGTCAGGTGCCGGTCGATGCGATCGGTCGCGGCCTCGACGTCGCCGGCGAAGTTCAGCACCGCGCCGGTCGCGACCGCCTTCACCGGGTCGCGGATGATGGCCTCGGCGATGCGGCGCGTCTCGGCGCTGATGCGCTGGTGCTCCTCCTTGGCCAGATCGACCGAGTTGAGCACCCTGTTGGCGGCGTCGCCGGTCTTCTTCGCGATGTAGGACAGGCGGCTGCGCGCGTCGGGCAGGCCGTTGGCGGCCTCCTGCAGGCGCGGCATCACGCCGAGCTGGCTCAGCGTGTCGTGAAGCTGGCGCGTGATCAGGCCGAGCTGTTGAAACACCTCGGGCGAGGCGCCCGGGGCCATCTGCGGGGCGAGCGTCGCCAGGTCGTCCATCTTCATGTTCTTGTACTCCGCGGTGATCGGTACGAGAAGGGCGCTCACGCCGTGGCGGCCAGCTTCTGCATGATCTTCTGCACCTTCTCTTCCAGCGTGGCCTTGGTGAAAGGCTTTACGATGTAGCCGGCGGCGCCGTCCTTCGCGGCGCGCACGATGTCTTCCTTGCGCGCCTCGGCGGTGACCATCAGCACCGGCAGGTGCTTCAGGCTGTCGTCGGCCTTGACGGCGCTGAGCAGCTCGAAGCCGTTCATCACCGGCATGTTGATGTCGCTGACGACGAAATCGAACTTCGCGTTCTTCAGCATGTTCAGCGCGACCGAGCCGTCCTCGGCCTCTTCGGCGTTGTGGTAGCCGATCTCCTTCAGCAGGCCGCGCACGATGCGGCGCATGGTCGAAAAGTCGTCGACGATCAGAAACTTCATGTCGGTGGGGTTGCTCATGGCGATCCTCGCGTGTCACTCCAGTGCCGGGCCGGGCACGGGGTTCTTATCGGGTGATGGGGGCCGGAATTGAGGGCGGCGGCGCGATCGCTTCCTTGATCGTCTCGGCGGCCGGCTCGTCGTCGTCGGTCTTCAGGCGCAGCAGGCGATCCTCGGCATCGCGGTTCATCACGATGATGCTGATGCGCCGGTTCACCGGGTTGTTCGGATCGCTCGCATCGAAGGGCACGCTCGACGCCAGGCCCTGCACCAGCAGCACCCGGTCCTCGGGCAGCCCGCCGGCGCCGAGTTCGCGCCGCGAGGCATTCGCCCGGTCGCTCGACAGCTCCCAGTTGCTGTAGCCGCGCTCGCCCGAGCCGAAGGCCTGGGCATCGGTGTGCCCCTCCAGCGTGAGCCGGTTCGGCACCTCGGCCAGCACCGCGCCGATCTCGCGCAGCAGGTCGCGCATGTAGGATTTGACGACCGCGCTGCCGCTGTCGAACATCGGCCGGTTCTGTTCGTCGACGATCTGGATGCGCAGGCCGTCGCGCGTCATCTCCAGGCGGATCTGCGACTTCAGCGCCGCCAGCTTCGGGTTCGCCGCGATCACGTCCTCGACCTTCTTCTTCAGCGACTCCAGGCGCGCGATCTCGGCCCGTCGCTGGTCGGCCTTCAGGGCCTTGAGCTGCACGCTCTTGCGCGGCGCCTCGATGTCGCCCGCCTTGACCTGGCCGGACGTGCGCGACAGGTCGGTGCCGCCGCCCTTGATGACGCTGGACGAATCGCCCGAACCGCTGCCGCCGCCGATCATCGAGATCTTCAGCGGCGAGTTGAAGAAGTCGGCGATGCCCTTCTTGTCGCCCTCGGTCGTGGAGCCGAGCAGCCACATCAGCAGGAAGAACGCCATCATCGCGGTCACGAAGTCGGCGTAGGCGATCTTCCACGCGCCGCCGTGCGGCGCATGGCCGCCCTTCTTGACCCGCTTGATGATGATGGGCTGGAGCTTTTTGCTATCGCCGCTCATTTCTTGCCCTTCACATGGCCTTCGAGCTCGGCGAAGGTCGGCCGGTCACCCGAGT
>JAYSLR010000303.1:0-1750 GCA_043725365.1 Rhizobacter sp.
GACGGCATCCGGCTTGCGCATAGCGACGCTCCGTGGTCACGTCGATGTAGATCGGCGACGTGCCTTTGAAGCGCTGCGTGATGGCGTTGGCGATCTCGCCGACCAGCACACCCCGCGATTGGCCGTCGGCCGCGTCGATGGCCGCGATCAGCAGCGGCCTCGCGTCCTGCACCGGGGTGCGATCCTGTGCCGAAACGGCCGACGTCACGACGGACACGACCACCAGGCATGCAAACTCGGGGACCCTCATTGGCATCTCCCCTGACCGTAGTAGCAGGTCGGAATGCGGCTCGCGCCGTTGCCCTGCAGCGTTGTGATGTTCGGAAGCGTCGGCACCAGGGAGGCGTAGAACTCCGTCAGGTCCATCGCTGCGAAGTTGAGGGTCTGCAATTGCGCGACCGTGAAGCCCGAGCAGTCTGGACTCTGGGCGCCACCCCAGGTTTTGCCGATCTGGGTGCGACCCTGTTCGTTGACGATGCGCGCGAGCATCGAGTTGAAGCAGCATTTCGAGGTCGTGTGTTCGACGCAGGAGACGCAGACACCCAGCACGCGGAAGCACGACGAGCACCAGGTGCCAATCGTGTGGCACAGCCCCGCGCCTTCCTTCATCGCGAGCTTTCCTTCTTCCTCGTTGCACGACATCATCGACAGGACGATGTAGATGATCACGGCGATGACCAGCGACCAGGGGTCGAAGGCGACGATCATCTCCGTGCCTGAGTAGATGACCGTCGAGCCCGCCGGAATTGCAGCGCCGTTGACGGCGACGGTGACACCGTACGTGGTGAACGTGCCGCTGAAGCCCGCGCCGGTCAGCAGTGCCGACATGCCCTGGACCAGGAACTGCCGGTTCTCGGCATTCATCAGCACGTCGTAGACCAGCCGCGAGCCGGTGCCGAACAGGCTCTGGTTGGTCATGCCCGCGCCGGCGCCGTCCGAATAACAGCAGTTCTTCAGCAGGCGGTCGCGGCAGCGGTTCTCCTCGCCCTTGAACACCTGCATGCGGTCTGCGTCGAGGTAGACACCGGCTTCGCGGCCCGCTTCCAGCAGCGACATGCTGCGTGCAAAGTCGGGGTCAGTGGGGGCGCTGATGTTGAAGCAACTGCCTTCCAGGCAGAACACGTTCGACGGGCAGTTGCTCGCGCTGGTGGTGGTCTGGGGCGGCACCGGGCAGCTGTAGCTGTCCTCGTACACCTCGCACAAACCTGTGGCGATATTGGTCTGCTTGCAAACCGAGGCCGTCGCCGTGCACCCTGCGGACGCGAGAGACGCGCATTGATCCACCGGGGCCGCGCTGGTGCAGGTCAGCGTGCTCGTGTACTCCCAGCAGTCGCGTGTGATGGACACGCCGCCGATCACCTTGGTCGCTGGGCCGTCGGTGCAGACCGCTGCCGTGCTGACCGTGCAGCGCCCGCCGGCGGCCAGCGCCGGACACTGGTCGTCCCAGCGGTCGGTCGCGGTCACCGTCGTCAGCGGCTTCGCGTAGCTGAGGCGCATCGTCGGGATCGGGCCGTAGGCGGGGTTCACCGTCCATCCGGTCACGGCGCGATCGGTGTCGAGGTTCCAGAGGAAGCCGGGAACCATGCCGGTGATGTCGGTGCCGGTGTAGGTGCCCGAGGTGACCGCCGGCGCATAGCATTTGGTGCCGTCCAGTGCGGTCGTGGTGCAACCGCTGTCGCCCATGCACACCGTGTCCTGAAGGTCTACGCCGCATGCCGCGCCGGCACGCAGAGCGGCGACAACATCCAGG
>JAYSLR010000304.1:0-1934 GCA_043725365.1 Rhizobacter sp.
TGATCGTCAGGCCGTCGTAGTTGGTCAGCGTGCCCTCGGGCATCAGCCGGTAGTACTCGCCGCCGAACTCGCCGGGCCGGCGCGGCACCATCAGGCGCGTGTCGCGCTCGCACTTCTTGTAGGCGCCGTGCGGGTCGGGGATGCGCATGAAGAGCACGCGGCCGTCGCCGTCGACGTCTTCCACCGTCAGGCCCTCGACATGGTCCTCGTCGTAGGGGTAGCGCCGCGTGCTGGAGCGGATGTGGCGCGGCTTGTCGCCGAGCGCGAGCTCGGCGCCGTCGGGGTTCAGGCGCGGGCACAGGTAGACGACGCGCGTGTCGAGCAACTGCGTGACCTGCGCGTCGTGGCCGTGGCCGGTGACGAGCTGGTGCAGGTAGTACAGCACCGCGGTGCTCGCGGTCAGCTCGGCGGCGTGGATGTTGCCGTCGGCCCAAAACGCGGGCTTGTCGGTGTCGGGGCCGGTGGCGGTGTTGGTGACGGTCGCGACCCAGATGTCGCGGCCCTCGAAGCTCTTGCCGATCGAGTTCACCGAGACCAGCTCGGGGTGCGCGTCGGCGTAGTCGAACAGCAGCCGGGTCAGCGCGTCGTGCCGGTAGAAGGTGTCGAAGCGGGGGCTGGGCGTGGCGGGCGTGGTCATGTCGGGCGGGAGTCTCTTCGTTGGCGAAACGCCTGCCCGCTCACTGGGCGCGGATCAGGCCCTGGAAATGGCGCGCGACCAACAGCTTCTCGCCGCGGCCGCGCAGGGTCAGCACCATGTTGCCGTCGTCGACGCGCAGCGCGCCGGCGACGCGGCGCCTCCTCGTCGTCGGCGATCAGGGCGGTGGGCATACGGGAAGCGTCGTGGACCGTGACCGCGCAGTGTGCACGATTTCACCGCGGCCACGACCCTCGGGTCAGGGGTGACGACGCGCCCGGCCCCGGTGCCGAGGCACCGCCGGCGCGGCGCCGCACTCAGGCCGCCAGCGGTGCGCCGTCGACGAACACGCGCAGCTCGCCGGGGGCGAACGCGGTCCACGCCTCGTCCTTCGTCAGCGGCTCGGTGACGATCACCGCGACGCGGTCGCGCGCCGAGGTGTGCTCGGCGAAGTCGACGGTCACGTCGTCGTCCTGCAGCGAGGCGCGCGCGAACGGGTGCTGACGCACCAGGTGATGCAGGTGGGTCGAGCAGTGCGCCCACAGCGCCTGGCCGTTGCCGAGCATGAAGTTGAACGTGCCGTGCGCGGCCGGGGTGGGCGCGAGCTCACGCAGCGTCGCGGTGAGCTCCTCGATCGACGGCACGTTCGCGTGCGCCTTCGCGAGCTCCTGCATCAGCCAGCAGAACGCGCGCTCGCTGTCGGTTTCGCCGACCGGGCGGAACGCGCCGTGCAGCCGGGGCGCGAATCCCTTCAGGTCGCCGTTGTGCGCGAACACCCAGTAGCGGCCCCACAGCTCGCGCACGAACGGGTGCGTGTTCGCGAGCGTGACGCGGCCCTGCGTGGCCTTGCGGATGTGGGCGACGATGTGCTCACTGCGGATCGGGTAGCGCCGCACCATCTCGGCCACCGGCGATTCGCGCGCGCTCTGCGCGTCGACCATCAGGCGCACGCCGGCGCCCTCGAAGAACGCGATGCCGAAGCCGTCCTTGTGCTCGTGCGCGCGAGTGGCAAACCCGGTGAAGCTGAACATCACGTCGGTCGGCGTGTTGGCGTTCATGCCGAGCAGCTGGCACATGTCAGCGGCTCCGCCGCGCTGCGGACAACCCGCGAGGCATGACGCCATGCCCGGAAGCCGGGGCCTGTTTGCGGCCCCTCTCGGTCGTTCGACGTTTGCTCCCCAAGGCTGCCTTCGCAGCTTGGAGCGGCAAAGGCGGGAGCGGCCAGGCCGGCGAGGGCTGAAGCCGCGCCCCCGACTGCGTCGGGGGTGCCCTGCGCTGCTCGCTGCGCGGGGCAAGTCGG
>JAYSLR010000305.1:0-5076 GCA_043725365.1 Rhizobacter sp.
CTGGTTCGGCGTCGGCGACGTCTCGCCGATCTTCCTGATCTTTATCTCCTCGGTCTTTCCGATGATCGTGCAGACGACCTCGGGCGTGCACACGATCGAGCGCCGCTACCTGCGCGCAGCGGCCAACTTCGGCGTCTCGCGCGCGGTGCTGTTTCGGCGCGTCGTCATCCCCGCCGTGCTGCCCGAGATCATCGTCGGCATGCGCATCGGCATCGGCGTGGCCTGGCTGGTCGTCGTCGCCGCGGAGATGATCGCCCTGCGTTCCGGCCTGGGCTACCTGATCATGGACTCGCGCAACGCCGGCAACCGCTACGACCTGGTCATCGCCAGCATGATCATCATCGGCATCATCGGCCTGCTGCTCGACGGCATCGCGCGCCTGCTCGAGCGGCTTAAGACGGTGCGGTGGCGCTATGTCCGCTAGGAAGATCGTCGTCGAGCGGGTCACGAAGAGTTTCCCTTCGGGCAAGGGCTCGCTCAAGGTGATCGACGGCGTGAGCCTCGGCATCGCCGACGGCGAGTTCGTGGCGATCGTCGGCCCCTCGGGCTGCGGCAAGTCGACGCTGCTGAACATCGTCGCCGGCTTCGAGCGTCCCGACGAGGGCACGGTCGAGATCGACGGCGCGCCGCAGGCCGGGCCGAGCCCGAAGGGCATCGTCATCTCGCAGCACGGGTCGGTCTTTCCCTGGCTCACGGTGCAGCAGAACCTGATGTTCGGCCTGAACGGCGAAGGCCACGGCGACAAGGCCGCGCTCGCCGACCACTACGCGGCGATGGTCGGCCTGAAGGGCTTCGAGAAGAGCTATCCGCACGAGCTCTCGGGCGGCATGCTCAAGCGCGTGGAGCTGGCGCGGGCCTTTGTCGTCAAGCCCGAGATCCTCTACATGGACGAGCCGTTCTCGGCCCTCGACGCGCTGATGAACCTGCGCATGAGGAACGAGCTGCTGCGCATCCTCGACGAGGAGCGTCATACCGTGCTGCTGATCACCCACGACGTGGAAGAAGCGATCTACATGGCCGATCGCATCGTCGTGCTCTCGCCCCGGCCGGCCACGACGCAGGCGAGCTTCGAGGTCGACCTGGCTCGCCCGCGCAAGCTGACCAGCCCGGAGGCACAGGCGTTGCGCGAGGCGGTGCTCAAGGAGCTGGGGCTGTAGCCAAGAACCGGCTACCGCGGGCCTCAGGGAGGCGACTTGGCGATCTCCGTTGCCGTTTCCTCGCGCGTCGGGCGCGCCTCTGAACGAGCGATCAGCAACCATGCCGCAGCCAGGCCGAGGATGACTGCCAGGAACAGATAGACGACGATGTTGCCAAGCATCACAGCCCTCCGTTGAAACCAACCGGGACCGGGATGCTGCCAAATTTTTCGCCGGTTTTCAAGGTGATGTAAATCGGTGTGGCGCTAGCGTTACGTCGCGCCACCTTGCGCCGCGAGTCGGTAGCCAGCAGCTCGAACCATGACGGCCTCGAAAGCCTGCTCGATCTGCTGATGGTGGTCGAGGATCTGCGACAGCCAGCCCGTGCCGGCGCTTGCTCGTGCCTTCGCGCGGGCTTGCATTCGGTCTTCATCGCTATCGGGCGGGACGATGGCGGCAACGACTTCGATCAGGGACATGAATGTTCTCCGGTGGAAGGGTGAAGGATCGAGCCCACGGGCACACGTCGTTCCCGTGGCGCACGCGCTCTCGGGTCCTTTCTGGATGCCGATGCCGGCACATGGTTTGCCCTTTGACCGTTTCCATCACTTCCCTCGGAGACTCTCGACATGGCAAGCAATCAACCCCATACGAAGCGCGACTCGGGCGGCCAGGATTCCGGCGGCAAGAGCAACGACGGCGCCAAGGGCTCGACGCAACAAGACCAGGGCGGCAAGAGCAAACCGCAGCACGACCACGACAAAGGGAACTCGCAGCACGATCAGAGCGGCGGGAACAAGAGCCACAGCAGCGGCGGCAAGAGCCATCAGGGCGGCTCCTGAGCCGGGCCGGCCGCGACGGTCAACAGCCTGTCGCGGCCGGCGAACCCGCTTTCAGCCCGCCTTCACTTCGATGCGGCGCGGCTTTGCCCTCTCGAGCTTCGGGATACGCAACGTCAACACACCGTCGATAAGGCCTGCGTCTATCGACGTGGTGTCCAGCTCGCCGCTGAGCTCGAAGACACGCCGATAGGAGTTGGCCTTGATTTCCGCGTAGACGGACACGAGCGCGTTCGCTTCACCCAGCACCAAAGGCGCTTCGATGGTGAGAGTCCTTCCGTCTACCTTGATCGACACCGCGTGCTTCTCGACGCCGGGAAGGTCCGCGGTGATCGTGATGGCGGCGGCGTCTTCGCTGATGTCGACCGGCGGAAGCAGCGGCGGTGCCTGGCGCGCGTCTGAATGGGTCATTTGCGTTTGCATCGATTTCTCCTTGCAGCGTTCGCGTTCAGCGGCCGCTGGAAATTTGCACTTGACGAGGCTTGGCCGACTCGCTCTTCGGCACGGCGATCTTGAGCACGCCGTTCTTGTAGATAGCGTCGACGCGGGTGGCATCGGCGTCGTCCGGCAGCGCGACGACGCGCCGGAACGGTCCATCGAAGCGCTCCCGGGCGTAGCTGACGGCCCCTTCCTGAACGTCTCCTTTGGATGCGTGCCGTTCGCCAGCCAGGGTAAGCAGGCCCTTCTCGACAGTCACCTGAATCGACGACGGGTCGATGCCGGGCGCGAAGGCGTAGATCTCCAGCGCGTCGGCCCAGGTGCCGACGTTGAGCGCCGGAAACGCGCCAGCGCGCGACACGGCGCGAATGCTTGAGCCGGCGCCGGCTCCACCGAGCAGCTCGTCGAGGTGCTCCTGCAAGCGGAAAACATTGGCGAAGTAATCGCCAGGCGGGTTCAACATGGACGGGTACACGACAGTTCTCCTTTCGCGATTGGAAGCGGGGAAATCGCCCGCGGCTGCGAAATGGGAACGGCCGTTTCGGATTTCAAGTGCGGGTCGGCAGCGCCGCCGAAATGGCGGCGGACTGTAGGCATCGGCTCACCCACCGCTGCGTCTCTTTCCGAGGACACGACGGCTGCCTGGTTGGCAATTGCTTCAGGCCTCGCTACGTAAGCTCGCTTCGCTTCCTCGGGGCGATCTCCCGAGGATGAAACCTCAACCTTCAGGAGATGAGCAAATGGAAACCATCAACAAGCCGACGGGCACCGATGCGAATCGCGATCCCATTAGCGGCGCCCCCGGCGCCCACCCGGTTGGCACCGGAATCGGGGCCGCACTCGGTGGCGCCGCTGCCGGTGCGGCTACGGGTACGGTGGCAGGCCCGGTGGGCACCGTCGTTGGCGCCGCGGTCGGCGCGATCGTCGGCGGCCTCGCCGGCAAGGGTGTGGCCGAGGCGATCGATCCCACCCGTGAAGACGCGTACTGGCGCGAGAACTACAACACCCGTCCCTACGTGAGCGGGGCCAGCTACGACGACTTCGGCCCTGCCTATGCGTACGGCGTGAGCTCGTACACCAGGCATGCCGGTCACGGCCACAGCTTCGACGACATCGAGTCGGACTTGGCACGAGACTGGAACACCGCTCGCGGCAAGTCGAGCCTGACCTGGGATCGTGCGAAGAACGCCACGCGTGACGCGTGGAACCGCGTCGCGCACTGACCGGTAGCTCCTACGAACTCCAGCCCGGTGCTCCGGGTTGGAGTGCGAAGGATTCCTACAACGTCAGGTGGCGTTTTCTTCTGCTCGGCTAAACAGTGGAACCTTACGCTGCGCGCACCACAACTTCACTGGAGAGCGACATGGGCAAGTACTTTCTCGGATGGCTTCTGGGTGTTCCGGCCGTGGTGTTGGTCGGCATCTACCTCGTCACGCACATCCTCTAAGACGCCGTGGCCGGCGGGGGGCAGTTTGCCGTCCCTCGCCGGTTTCTCAAACTCTCAGACACGCCCCATAGGACTGGAAATGGCAACCCGAAAATCAACCGCCTCGACGAAGAAGCCGGCCACCGCTGCGGCGGCCAAGACCGATGCGACCCTGCTGCTCGAGCGCGATCACACCGAAGTGCACAAGCTCTTCAAGCAGTACGAAAAACTTGCCGAAGCCGGGGCCGAAGCATCGGATCGGCAGGCGCTGGCTGAGCAGATCTGCATGATGCTGACCGTGCACGCTACGTGCGAAGAAGAACTTTTCTACCCGGCCGCGCGCGCCGCGAACGTCGACAGTGACCTGCTCGACGAAGCCGAAGTCGAGCACGCTTCGGCCAAGGACCTGATCGCGCAAATCCGCGCCATGGGCCCGGACGACGAGCTCTACGACGCCAAGGTCAAGGTCTTGGGCGAGTACAACGAGCATCACGTGGAAGAAGAAGAGGGCGAGATGTTCCCCAAGTGCCGCAGGAGCGCGATGGACCTGGCAGCACTGGCCGAGCAACTCGCCGCCCGCAAGGCCGAGCTGATGGCCGACGAAGCAGAAATGGCGGCGTGACGCGCAGGCGGTGGCGCCTGCGGCGCCCCCGATTCGTAGACGGAAAGGCTTTGAAGAAATAAGCTTGACCGAGCTACGGACCGGAGGGAAACGCCATGTGCAGAGCAGGCATCGCCGGCGCTTTCCTGGCCGCATCGGCGGCCCTGCCTTTGATTGTATTGGCCCAGAGCACGCCGGGCCAGATCAACGATCCGAGCACCTATCGCGGCAGCGTGGCCAACCAGGCGCAAGAGCAGCTGGCGTACAAGCAGCGCGAGGCGGCCAACCAGCAGATGCAGGAGCGGCTGGACCAGAACTATTCGGCCTATGCGCCGACGGGCGGCGGTGGCGGCGGGCGCGGGGCGGGAGCGCCCAGCCTGAAGTCCAAGCCGCTGCTACCGGCCGCGAAGAACCCGCTCATCGGCCGCTGGCGGCAAAGGGCCGCCAAGGAAATGAATCTCGGCATGGCTGGTGCGCTGCCCGGCGCCGGGACCATGGTCAGCGGCGCCTTCGCCGGCGGCTGCCAGTCGATCTTCGGCAAGGGCATGGTCGCCTTCACGCCCATCCAGCTCAACTGGGTGGCGCCCGACGGCCACGAGGAGATCCTCAACCACGTCGAGTACCGCGCCGACGGCG
>JAYSLR010000306.1:0-8144 GCA_043725365.1 Rhizobacter sp.
TGCGAGCCGTAGAAGATGCCCGCGAGCATCAGGATCGCCGGCACCGGCGCGATCACGTAGGTCAGCGGCAGCAGCATCGAGATCGTCGTCAATGCGCCCATGCCGGGCAGCACGCCGATCAGGTTGCCGATCAGCACCCCGAACACGCTCCACATGAAGTTGCTCGGCTGCAGCGCGATGCCGAAGCCGTACCAGAGGTCCATCAATGACTGGTGCATGTCTCTTGTCCTTCTTGCGGGTCGGGCGAGGGGCTCACTGGCCCCACTGGAACAGCGGCAGCTGCAGGCTCAGGCCGAAGTGGAAGACGATGACGCAGAACACCACCATCGCCGAGGCGAGCACCGTCGAGGTCTTGACGGTGTTGTTGCGGTCGCCCATCGCCGAGACGAAGACCGAGGCGAAGGTCGCCGGCACCAGGCCGCCGTACTGGCCGAGCACGACGAACGCGACCACGCCGCCGAGGATGCACAGCCAGCCGCGCCATTCGGGGCCGCCGGGGTGCACGCCGTGGCCGGGCAGCGGGGTGGTCATCTCGCGCGCCCCCGGCGCCGCCGCGGTCACGCCGAGCGCGACGCCCACCAGCATCATCAGCACGCCCAGCACGACCGGGATGTAGCCGGCGCCCATGTGGTTCAGCGAGCCCATCTTGTAGCCCAGGCCGAGCGCGAGCACGCCGGCGCCGAGCGCGAGCAGCAGCAACGCGCCGAGGTGGTCCTTGCTCATGTTCTTGGGTCGCCGCATCGCTTGTCTCCTGGCCTGTTCGAGGTTCGTCGGAACGCTGCGGCAAGGGCGGGAGCAGGCCACGACCCGCGCAGGTTCGAACCAAGTCAGTCTAGGCCGCGGTGCGCGGCCTGCGCTGTGGGAACTACGTAATCGACGCGTCCGTCACGCGCCGGCGGCGGGGGCCTGAGCCGGCCCGCCGGACCCTTCGGCTCCGGCAGCGTGACGCTGGTGATCAGCACCGATGAACAGGTACATGGCCGGCACGACGAACAGCGTGAACAGCGTGCCGATCGACAGCCCGGTGAAGATCACCAGGCCCATCGCATGCCGCCCCGCCGCGCCGGCCCCCGACGCGATGACCAGCGGCACGACGCCGAAGACCATCGCCGCCGTCGTCATCAGGATCGGGCGCAGGCGCGTGCTCGTGGCCTGCTCGATCGCCTCGCGCTTGGTCTTGCCGGCCTTCTGCAGCTGGTTCGCCACCTCGACGATCAGGATGCCGTGCTTGCTGATGAGGCCCATCAGCGTCACCAGCCCGACCTCGGTGTAGATGTTCATCGAGGCAAAGCCCAGGAAGATGAAGATCAGCGCCCCGAACAGCGCGAGCGGCACCGACACCAGGATCACCACCGGATCGCGGAAGCTCTCGAACTGTGCGGCCAGCGCGAGGAACACGATCACCAGCGCGAACAGCATCGTCACCAGGAAGCCGCCCGACTCCTGCACGTACTGGCGCGACTGGCCGGCGTAGTCGACGTTGTAGCCGCTCGGCGCCACCTCCTTGAGGGTGTCGCGCAGGAACTGCAGCACCTCGCCCTGCGACGCCCCCGACACGCCGGAGATCGTCACCGAGTTGAGCTGCTGGAAGCGCGTGATCGACTCGGGCACGACCTCGTACTTGATGCTCGCGACGGTGCTGGCCGGGATCAGGCCGGCACTCGGCGTCTTGATGTAGAAATCGAGCACGTCGGCCGGGTTCAGGCGATCGACCTGCTGCACCTGCGGGATCACCTTGTACGACCGCCCGGCGATCGAGAAGTAGTTGACGTAGCCACCGCCGAGCGCCGCGCCGAGTGCCGCGCCGACGTCCTGCTGCGTCATGCCCAGCGCCGCGATCTTGTCGCGATCGACGACGACGGTGGCCTGCGGCTTGTCGATCTTCAGGTCGACGTCGAGGAAGTAGAACTTGCCGGAGGCGCGCGCCTTGTCGGCGACCTGCTGCGCCACGGTGTTGAGGTTCTCGAACGGTTCGGTGCTGCTGATGACGAACTGCACCGGCAGCCCGGACGCACCGGGCAGCGACGGGAACTGGAACGCCGCCACGCGCCCGCCCGCGACCTGGTTCCACTTCGCCTGCAGGTCCTGCTGCAGGTCCTGGGCGCCGCGGGTGCGCTCGCCCCAGGGCTTGAGGAGCACGCCGCCGAAACCCTGGTTGACCGTCGGCACGCCGGTGATCTGGAACATCTGCTTGTACTCGGGCTCGGTCTTCGCGATCTTGAAGATCTGGTCGGCATAGGTCTGCATCTGGTCGGCCGTCGCGGTCGGCGGGCCGACGACCTGCGAGCCGACGAAGCCCTGGTCTTCCTCGGGCGCGAGCTCCGATTGCGACATCTTGAACATCAGCCCGAGCAGGCAGCTCAGCAGCACGGCCATCACGATCAGCACCGGCCAGGTGTCGAGCAGGCGGTGCAGCGCGCGCCCGTGGCCGTGGCGAACCTTGTCGAACACGCGGTCGATCGCCTTCGCGAAACGGCCGCTGTCCTGCTCGGGCTTGAAGAAGCGCGAGGCCATCATCGGCGACAGCGTCAGCGCGACGATGCCCGAGATCGCCACCGCACCGGCGAGCGTGAAGGCGAACTCGGTGAACAGCGCCCCCGTGAGGCCGCCCTGGAAGCCGATCGGAACGTACACCGCGATCAGCACGATCGTCATCGCCAGGATCGGGCTCCCGAGTTCGCGCGCCGCGATCAGCGCCGCCTGCATCGGGGTCTTGCCCTCCTCCTTCATGTGCCGGTCGACGTTCTCGACCACGATGATCGCGTCGTCGACGACGAGCCCGATCGCCAGCACCAGGGCCAGCAACGTGAGCAGGTTGATCGAGTAGCCGAGCGCCAGCATCACGAAGAAGGTGCCGATCAGCGACAGCGGCATCGCGATCACCGGCACGATCACGGCGCGCAGGCTGCCGAGGAACAGGTAGATCACGACGGTGACGATCAGCAGCGCCTCGACCAGCGTCTTCACGACCTCGACGATCGAGGTGTTGATGAACTCGGTCGAGTCGTAGACGATCTCGCCGGTCACGCCGCCGGGCAGCTGCTCGCGCAGCTCCGGGAACGCGTCGCGCACGCGCTTGGCCACGCTGAGGATGTTCGCCTCGGGCGCGACCTTGATGCCGATGAAGACCGAGCGGACGCCGCCGAAGGCGACGTTGAAGTCGTAGTCCTCCGAACCGAGCGTCACGTTCGCCACGTCTTCGAGGCGCACGATCGCGTCGCCGCTGCGCTTGATCGACAGGCGCTTGAACTCCTCGACGGTGTGCAGGTCGGTTCCGGCGGTCAGCGGCACCGTCACCATCTGGCCCTTCGACGAGCCGAGCGCGGCCAGGTAGTTGTTGTTGCCCAGCGCCGTGCTCACGTCGGCGGCGGTCAGCCCGTGCGCGGCGAGCTTGCCGGCATCGAGCCAGGCGCGCAGCGCGAACTGGCGCGCACCGAGCAGCTCGGCGGTCTGCACGCCCTCGACCGAATCGAGCTTGGGCTTGACGACGCGCGCCAGGAAGTCGGTGACGTTGTTGGTCGGCAGCGTGTCGCTGTAGAAGCCGAGGTACATCGCGTCGACCGTCGAGCCGGTGGCCACGGTCAGCACCGGCGTCTGCGCCTGCGCCGGCAACTGGTTCTTGACCGAGTTGACCTGGGTGTTGATCTCGGTGAGCGCGCGGTTGGCGTCGTAGTTCAGGCGCAGCGTCGCGGTGATGGTGGACACGCCGCTGCTGCTCGACGACGACAGGTAGTCGATGCCCTGCGCCTGCGCGATCGCCCCTTCGAGCGGCTGCGTGATGAAGCCGGCCACCGTCTGCGCGTCGGCGCCGTAGTAGGTGGTCGAGACCGTGACGACCGCGTTCTGCGTGTGCGGGAACTGGTTGACCGGCAGGCTGAAGAGCGAGCGCATGCCGAGCACGACGATGAGCAGGCTCACCACCATGGCCAGCACCGGCCGGCGGATGAAGATGTCGGTGAAGTTCATGGCCGGCGCCTCACTTTTCCTGCGGCGTGGGGTTGGGGCTGTTGGCCGGCTGCACGCTGTTGTCGATGACCACGGGGGTGCCGTTCTTCAACTTGATCTGTCCGCTGGTCACCACCTGCTGGCCTTCCTTCAAGCCGGTCAGGATCGCGACCTGGTCGCCGCGCGTCTCGCCGGTGGTCACGAACACCTGCTGCACCACCAAGCCGTCTGGCGCTGCACCCGAGGCCGCTTTCGCCGATGCCGGCTCGACGATGAACACCGTCGAGCCGTACGGGTTGTAGGTGATCGCGGTCTGCGGCAGCGTCAGGTAGCGCTTCTTCTCGCCGACGTCGACGTTCGCGTTCGCGAACATGCCGGGCAGCAGCTGGCGCTTCGGGTTCGCCAGCGTCGCCTCGACCTGCACGTTGCGCGTGGCGCTGTCGACCTTGGGGCTGATCGCGCTGATCCTGCCGGGGAACGTGAGGCCCGGGAAACCGTCGGTCGTGACGTTCACGACCTGGCCGACGGACAGCGCGCCGATCCGCTTCTGCGGCAGGTAGAAGTCGACGTAGATCGGGTCGATCGTCTGCAGCGTCACGATCTTGTCGCCCGGGTTCAGGTACTGGCCCGGGTTCACGGCCGTGATGCCGAGCTTGCCGGCGAACGGCGCGCGGATCGTCTTCTTCGCGATCAGGGCGGCCTGCTGCGCCACCAGCGCGCGCTTGCTCTTCAGGTCGGCCCTGTCGCCGTCGACCTGGGCCTGGCTGATCGCCTGCGCCGCGAGCTGGCCCTGGTCTCGCGCGAGCACGCTGGCCGACAGTTCGGCGGCGGCCTGCAGCGACTGGAGCTGCGCGATGTCGGCGTCGGCATTCAGCTGCACCAGCAACTCGCCGGCCTTGACGTCCTGCCCCGACCTGAAATTGACGGCGCGCACCAGCCCGGCGATCTCGGTCGTCACATCGACGCCGCGCACCGCGGTGACGGTGCCCACCGTCGCCAGCCGGGGTTGCCATTCGAGCGCGACGACCTGCGTCGCCGACACCGTCTGCGGGCCGGGCCTGGGCGACGAGGCGATGAGCTTCTGGATGTGCAGATAGAAGCCGAAGGCCAGTGCCGCCGTCAGCACCAGCACGCCGCCGATCATGATGAGCATTCGCTTCGTCATGGGGATCACTCCTGACAATTCTTGTTCGAAAGACGTTTCGGTCGGCCGCCGCAGCCGCTGCGGCGACTGCGGCAATTCAAGGCCGAGCCTCGGCGGTCGGCGCGCCGCGCGCGGTGGAAATGTCGGCCAGCGCCGGTCGGTTCCACCAGCCCCCGCCCAGCGCCTGGAACAGTGCCGCCGTGTCGGCGTAGCGCGCCGCCTGTGCCTGCACCAGGCCGACGCGCGCCTGCTGATAGGCGCGCTGCGCATCCAGCAGGGCCAGGTAGCTCACCGCACCGAGCTGGTACTGGCGCTGCACGAGGTCCATCGACTCGCGCGCCAGCGCCTCGGACTCGGCCTGGGCGCGCAGCGCTTCGGCATCGCTGTCGAGCGCGCGCAGCGTGTTGGCCACGTTGAGAAACGCATTCAGCACGGTCTGCCGGTATTGCGCCTGCAGCTCGTCGAAGGCCGCGACGGCGACGCGCCTCTTCGCCTGCAGCGCGCCCCCGTTGAAGAGGGGCTGGAGCAGCCCGGCGCCGAGGCTCCAGGCCGCGCTGCCGCTCGAGAACAGCTTGTCGAGCTTGAGACTTTGCGTGCCGGCGCTTCCGCTCAGCGTGATCTGCGGGTACAGGTTCGCGGTGGCCACGCCGATCTGCGCGCTCGCTTCGTGCAGCAGCGCTTCGCTGGCGCGGATGTCGGGCCGTTGCCGCACCAGCGACGACGGCAGACTGACCGGGAGCTCCTGCGGCAGCTGGAGCGAGTCGAGCCCGAATTCCGGCAGCCCGCCGTCGCCGGGCAGGCGCCCGGCGTACACCGCCAGCTGGTGCCGCGTCTGGGCCAGGGCCTTCTCGAGCGACGGCAGCGTGGCGCGTGTCTGGGCGAGTTGCGCGCGTTGCGCGATCACCACCGAACGCGCCACCGCGCCGAGCCCGGCCTGCTTCTCGACGACCGCGAGCGACTGCGCCTGGGCGTCGAGCACGTCGCGCGTGGCCTGCAGCTGGGCGCGCAGCGAGGCCTCCTGGATCGCCGTGGTCACGACATTCGCGGTCAGGCTCAGGTACGCGGCCTCGACCTGATAGCGCTGGTAGTCGACCGCGGCCTGCAGGCCTTCGAGTTCGCGCCGCGTCGCCCCGAAGGCGTCGATCGTGTACGACACGTTGACGGACGCGCTGTACAGGCTGAACACGTTCCCACCCGGAATGCCGCTCGACGCCTGCGACTCGCGTTCGCGCGTCGCGCCGAGCTGGCCGGTCACGCCGGGCAGGCGCCTGCTCCCGGCGTCCGCCTCGTACGACGCCTGCGCCTGGCGCAGCGCCGCCTGCGCCGACGCCAGCGTCGGGCTCTGCGCGAGTGCGGAGCGGATCAGCCGGTCCAGCGGCTCCGACCGGTACAGCTGCCACCACTGCGCCGGGATGTCGCTGCCCGCCGCGAAGCGCTGCGCTGCGCCACCGGGCCCTGGTGCGCTGGCCGTCTGCGCGGGCAACGGGGCAGGCGTGTAGGGATGGTCCGCCGCCACCGTCGGTGCGTCGGGCGGCTTGAAGTCGGGGCCGGCGGCGCAGGCCGTCAGTGCCAGCGCAAGCGCGGCGGCCAGACTCGTGCTCAGCCGTGGCGGGTGCTTGGGAAACTCGGTCATGCCCCTCTCCTCGATGTTCGGTCGGGCCTCGTGCCTGACGCGCTGCTCGAGCGCGCCGCGGGCGGCCGGCAGGCCGGATCGCCGCCAGCCCGACGCCGCCGGCGCTCGGCGAGGATCAGGGCGTGGGCGTTCGCCAGCAGGCGCTCGCACCAGCGATCGACCGCCTGGGCGTCAGCAAGCAACTGCGGGGCCAGCAGGTCGATCACTTCGCAATTCACCAGCAGATGAACCGCCGGGCCGACGATCAGCGTCGCCAGCGCCTGCACTTCGTCGTCGGGGCGGTCGATGCCGAGGCGTTCGCACAGCCACGCCACGAGCGCGGCGTGCATCGGTTGCATGCCCTGGTTGATCTTCTGCTGCCACAGGCCGGTGGGCTCGATCATCTCGCGCCGGTGCAGCTTGATCCACAGGCGCGCCTGCGCGCCGCTCTTGAGCGGCTCCAGCATGCGCTGGAACAGGCACCGCAGCGAAAAGGCCGGCACGCCCCGAACCGAGTCGGGCGCCGCGCCCGGCTCGGCCATCGGCCCGTTCTGCCCCCAGAAGACCGCGCGGTACAGGCCGGCCTTGTTGCCGAAGTAGTAACTGACGGACGCGACGTTGGCGTTGGCCGCGTGGCCGATCTGTCGAATCGAGGTCTTGGCATAGCCCTGCTCGGCGAAGAGTCGCAGGGCGGCGAGCAGCAGGCGCTCGCGGGCTTGTTCCTCGTCGCCCGTCGACGCGCGCGGCACGTGCGGGTCGTGGACGGGCGCGGTCGAGGGGCGGGACGTCATCGGTCAAATGCTAGCAGTTCAATCAAACGATTGATTCACTCGTTCGAGGCTTTACGTGGCGACCCGATGCCACGGCGCGCGGCAGCCCGTCGAAGGCGATTGCATCGGCATGGCCCGCACCGCAACGACGATCGGGGAGAGGCCAAATCGACAGGCGCGGAGAATTTCTTTCCGGAGCGCAGCCGACACACGCTCGGGCGCTTGCCGCGGACGGCCGGCCGGTCAATCCACCGCGTAGGCGCTGGCGAGGTCGAGCGTCACGGCATTGCTGCCCGCGCGCAGATCAACGGGGAGCTGCCACACCATCGGCCGCTGGTTCACGACCAGCGCGCTGAAGACGTAGTAACGCCCTGCTGGCAGCGCCGGGGTCCGCGCACGGCCGCCCGCATCGATCCTGACGACGCTGACGGCGCTGGACCGAATCGCGCTCAGGCCCTTCTGGCAGTCGCCCGAATGGGACTTGCACGCGAGCATGAAGTGGTGCATCACGCTGCCGTCCGGAGTCGACTGCAGGCCGCCGCGGATCAGTGCGGTGTCGGCGCTGCCCTTCAGCACCCAGACGTCGCGGCCGGCCGCAGGGGCCGGGGCCGTTAGCGCCAGCACGGCCGCACCCGTGTCGTTGCCGATGACGCTGCCGCGACCGCCGTTGCCG
>JAYSLR010000307.1:0-7017 GCA_043725365.1 Rhizobacter sp.
ATCCAGTATCCGGCACTGGAAATCTGGGCGGGCAAGGACGCCAACCGCGCGTCAGCCCAACAGGCGCTCTTGCACCGAGCCCGATGCAACTGCGCGGCCTTGCGTGGCGAATACGGCGCGGCGATGGAATCGATGTGAAGCCGGTGCTTCGTCTCTACTTCGTTCGCCATGGGGAGACCGCGTGGTCGCTCACTGGTCAACACACGGGCCGCACGGACCTGCCGTTGACGCTTCATGGCGAGGACATGGCGCGCGATCTTGCGCCAGTGCTCGGAAAGGTATTGTTCTCGGCCGTGCTGACCAGCCCAAGTCTGCGTGCCCGGATAACCTGCGAGCGCGCGGGTTTTGGCGCAGTCGCCCTGAAAGAGCTGGATCTTGCCGAGTGGAACTACGGCGACTACGAAGGAATGCGCACCGCCGAGATTCGCCGTCTCCATCCGGACTGGGACATGTGGCGCGACGGTTGCCCCGGCGGAGAGATGCCCGCGGAAGCCTCTAGCCGGGCTGATCGACTCATCGAACGATTGGGCGCCTTGACCGGCAATGTGCTACTTTTCTCGCACGGACAGTTTGGGCGTGTCCTCGCGGCGCGCTGGATCGAATTGCCGGCTTTCGAAGGGCGCCATTTCGCGATCGACCCAGCATCGATCTGCATCCTGGGCTTCGAGACGGATCCTCCTGAGAGGCGAGTCATCTCCTTGTGGAATGCCAGGCCAGACACAGACTCGAAGTCAACGCAATCGGTCTAGCGCGCCATCTCGAAGGTGACATCCGGCATCGATCACGCTACCGCACCGAACAGCGCTCCTGCGCCTGCGGTGACCCCCATCGCGATCGCCCCCCAGAAGGCGACGCGCCACGTCCCATTCCAGACCTGGGCGCCGCCGACCTGTGCGGATGCCGCACCGAGCCCTGCAAGAAAGATGAGCGACGTGATCGAGACCCAGAGAATCAGGTGCGGCGCCGATGCCACGGCGACCACGCCGATGGGGAGTGCCGCGCCGACGGAAAAGCTGGCGGCCGAGGCGAAGGCCGCCTGGGTCGGCCGCGCCGCGGTCACCTCGGACAGCCCCAACTCGTCGCGTGCATGGGCTCCCAGCGCGTCGCGAGCCATCAATTGGCCCGCGACCTTGTCCGCCAGCGCTCGGTCCAGCCCGCGTGCCACATAAATGCCGGCGAGTTCTCGTTGCTCGGCCTCCGGATTCGCCTTCAACTCGGCCCGCTCGCGGGTCAGATCGGCGTTCTCGGTGTCCTCCTGTGAATGGACCGAGACGAACTCGCCGGCCGCCATCGACATGGCCCCGGCGATCAACCCTGAAACACTGGTCAACAGAATCGTCCGGTGGTCAGCGCCAGCGGCTGCGACACCCAGCACAAGGCTCGCGGTCGACACGATCCCGTCGTTCGCCCCGAGAACCGCGGCGCGCAACCAGCCGATACGATCACTGAGGTGATGCTCCGGATGGCCGCGAGATATTCTCGGCTTCATCGCCGCGAGTGTGCGCTCAGCCTGTCCATGTCGTGGATCTCGCGCTCATGGGCTGTCGGCCCGTCCAGGACGATGGTTTCGCGACCATCGTCGTAGTCGATCGCCACGAACTGTCGGTCAGGCAGGTGCCCATGGGCCGAAGGGAACAGCGCGAAAACCTGATCGCCGGCGCGAAGCGCGTTTACCGCTTCGGCGACTGGGGCGAAGACCTCGGGTGAGGCCCAGGAATTGGTGCCGGTGTTCACTCGACCCCAAAGCACTGCCGTGACGCGGCCTTCCGTGTCGAGCGCGACCTTCGAGACTGCGAACGTGTTCACAGGTTTCTTCGGTCCGGAAGGCGATGCTAATTTCTGCGGCTGGAATTCCTCGTCGAGTGTGGCCATGTCATGCAGGCTCTGGTGAAGAGACTCATCGAGACCGGACGACTCGATCAAGCCGAGCGTCTCGCTGCCCTCCGCATGCTCGATCACTTCGAACGCGCGCTCCGGCACATGTCCCAGGCGACCCTGGAACACCGCCACGACCCGTGCACCGTCGTGGATAGCATCCACCACATCCGCGACAGGTACGGCGACTGCCTTGCCCACGTCAAGGTTGGACTTGGCGTTCACTTCGACCCAGAGAACATGGGTGGGGTGGCCGGAGGCGTCCAATCGAACTTTGGAGACAGCGAAGACCCGCTTGACCTCGCCCTTCGCCGCGGCTGCACGAGCACCTTGATAGGTCATGGCTGCCGTGCCTCTGAAGCGTTGACGATACCCATCCCTGGGGAGACAGTCTTGTGCGGAACGAGCGGTGACGTTGGCGGATTGAATGAATTCATGAGCGCATCGTGGCGCTCTGGCGAACGAAGGTCTGTTCGTTGGCGCACCAAGCCGGGCTAGCTGTTGGCGGCGAGGCCGTTGACCGCTTTACACGCTGATCGCGCGTCCTGTGGGTGGGACCAAATCGAAGTGGGCCATGGCCGTCACGCACACGGTGGTGATGGACCTCGCCAGGCCGGCCGCAGCGACGACCTCGTGCGCCGATGATCTGTAGATCGGCGCTCCGGGTGCGGTAGCCAGGGCGCAATGCGACACGGTGTCGCCGCAGGCGTCCAGAAGGCGGATGTCCAGCGCAGCGCCGCGATGTTGGGCAACCGCCATTCCATCGATCAGGGTGACGTCCACGATGAACAGCAGGCCGCGATCACCTGCGACCGCCAGGAAGGTCGACACGCCTCGCGGCGTCTGTCTCACTTGTCTGTCGCAGCTCAGGCCGATGGCCAGAAGCCGAAGCTTCATCTCTTGCACGCAGGCATCGACTTCCAGCAAAACATCCCGGGAAATGCGTGTGAATGCAATGTCCCAGCCTCGTCCGCTCGGAGTAGCAGGAAAAGGAATGGATTCGCCCATAGAGATCTCCGGACAGATTGCAGGCCTCTCCCTTCGCGGCTTGCCCAATGCGTCCAGGATCGTTCATTGTCGGAGTCCGCTCCCGCGGCGATGGCAGGAACTGGCAGATCGATACCTGCCAGTTCGCAGCTTTCTTTCGTCTTTAGACGTCTATGCGCGCTGTCGAACAGACGGCGGATAAACACGCCGCTATCGTCAATTCGACCAATCACTTTCTGCATGAACGGATCCTTCCACATGAGCTTTTTTCACGCAGTCGCATTCATCGACCACCAGTCTGCACAGGTTCTGCAATTCGGCACCGAGCAGGTGGTGGAGCGCAAGGTTCACGAGCAGGTGCACGTCACCCGGCACCACCACAGCGGCGTTCGGTCGGAACACGAGTTCTTCGGCGCGGTCTGCAATGCGCTCGACGGCATCGCCGAAGTGCTGGTGACCGGCGGGCACGCCGGCCTCGCCGACTTTCGCCACTACGTCGACAAGCACCGTCCTCAGACCGCGGCGCGCATCGTTGGCTACGAGGTGGTCGACCACCCGACCGAGAACCAGTTGGTCGCGCTTGCGCGCAAGCACTTCGTCAAGTACGACCAGATGGTCGGCACTCGCGTGCCGACCTGAAGCCCCGGCCGCGGGTAGGTGCTTAGGGGACCAGCACCGCCGCGCCCTCGAAGCGGCCCGCGCGCAGATCCGCGATGGCCTCGTTGGCCCGCTGCAGCGGGTAACGCGTGGTCTTAGTGACGATGCCGATCTGCGGTGCGAGGGCGAGAAAGTCCAGGCCGTCCTGCCGTGTGAGGTTGGCGACCGACAGCAACTGCCGCTCTTCCCAGAGCGTGCTGTAGGGGAAGCTCGGTATGTCGCTCATGTGGATGCCGGCACACACCACGCGGCCGCCCTTGCGAACCGCCTTCAGTGCGCGCGGCACCAGGTCGCCGATCGTCGCGAAGATGATCGCAGCGTCGAGCGGCTCGGGCGGCATCTCGTCGGAGCCGCCGGCCCAGACCGCGCCGAGGCTGTGGGCAAAGTCCTGCGTCGCGCGGTCGCCCGGCCGCGTGAACGCGAAGACCGAGCGGCCCTGCCAGGTCGCGACCTGCGCGAGGATGTGGGCCGCCGCGCCGAAGCCGTACAGGCCCAGGCGCTTGCCATCGCCGGCGATCGTCAATGCGCGCCAGCCGATGAGGCCGGCGCAGAGCAGGGGCGCCAGTGACTCGTCGCTGCCTGATGCGCCAGCCGAGTCGCCCAATGGAAAAGCGAAGCGCGCGTCCGCCACTGTCGCGGTCGCAAACCCGCCGTCGCGCGTGTAGCCGGTGAAGAGCGGCCGGTCGCACAGGTTCTCGCGCTGCATGGTGCAGTACGGGCAGACGCCGCAGGTGTGGCCCAGCCAGGGGATGCCGACGCGCGCGCCCATCTGCAGGCCCGCCACGCCCGCACCGATCGCATCGATGCGGCCGACGATCTCGTGCCCGGGAATGATCGGCACCTGGGGATGCGGCAGTTCGCCATCGACGACGTGCAGATCGGTCCGGCACACGCCGCAAGCACCGACCTTTACGCGAATCTGGCCGCGGCCGGGTTGTCGATCGGGCAGTTCGGTCCACTGCAGCGCAGCCCCCACCTTGCTCAGCACCATCGCGTGCATGGCGTTCCTTCGATGCGGTCGGTGCAGGCCCCGCCGCATGTGCACGTGGGCCGCAACTGCCGAAGCACTTGCGGCAACAGGTCCGGCAGGTCTTCGGCGATCAGGCCAGAGCCGAACGCAGTGGCCGCCGCGCCGTGCAACCACACGGCAGCGGCCGACGCGAGAAGCGGTGTCATGCCCTGCGATAGAAGGCCGAGCACGATGCCCGCGAGCACGTCGCCTGCGCCGGCGGTCGCGAGCGCAGGCGGCGCATTGGCGTTGACGATCGCGCGACCGTCAGGCGCGGCGATCACGGTGTCACTGCCCTTGAGCACGATCACCGCTGCGCTGCGCTTTGCGGCGGCGCGGGCACGGGCCAGCTTGTCGCCGCTGGCGTCGAACAGGCGTGCGAACTCGCCCTCGTGCGGCGTCAGCACGCAGGGGCCCGTGATGGCGCGGAACAGCGTCTCGGGATCGTCCTTGAAGCTCGAGAGCGCGTCCGCATCGAGCACCGTGGGGCGACCCGTCTTGAGAATCGCCAGCACGCGGGCGCGCGTGGCCTCGCCAACCCCGCTACCCGGCCCGATCAACAGGCTCGAATAGCGGGTGTCAGACAGCAAGCGATCGAAATCTGCGGCGTCGCCCACGGCACTCACCATCACGCTCGTCAGCGCTGCGGCATAGACCGGCAACGCGACCTCGGGAACGGCGATCGTGACCAGCCCGGCACCGGCACGCGCCGCCGCACGTGCGGCCATGCGCGCCGCGCCTGTGGTCGGGTAGCCGCCGGACACCAGCGCATGGCCGCGTGTGTACTTGTTTCCGTCCGGCTTCAGTGCGGGCAGCGCATCGGCCCACAGTGCCGGGTCGTTCTCGAACGTGTCCGGCTCGACCTGGTCGAATACCGAGCCCGGCGTGCCGTTGTCGGCGACCACGACTTCGCCGCAAAGCGCCCGACCGGGCTGCATCAGATGCCCCGGCTTCTTGCGAAAGCACGTCACGGTGAGCATCGCTGCGACCGCACCCGCGTCGACGCCGGTGTCGCCCATCAGTCCGCTGGGCACATCCACAGCCACGACAGACATCCGTCGCGCCGCAGCGGCTGCCAGGGTCTGCGCGGCCGCCCCGTCGAGTGCGCGGCTCAGGCCCGCGCCGAAGATCGCATCGACGACCAATTCGGCGCCATCGAGCGCCGCAGGCGTCAGCGCCTCGACCGGACCGCGCCACAGTGCGGCGTGGTGCGCCGCTTCGCCGCGCAGCTGGTCCCGCGGCACGAGCAGCGCGACACGCACCGGCCAGTCGGCCTCGGCCAAGCGTCGTGCGGCGACGAACCCGTCGCCGCCGTTGCTGCCCGGACCGCACAGCACGATCACGGGGCGCGGTGCCCAGCGTTGCATGATGGCGAGCGCGACCGGGCGGCCTGCGTTCTCCATGAGCGCGATGCCGGGAATGCCAGTGGCCACTGTCAGGCGATCGGCCTGCGCCATCTGCCGGGAGGTCAGCAGGGCGGTTCGGGGGTTCATCTCGGACGCGGCGGCTCAGCGAGCAGAGAAATCGAGCACCACGCGAGAAGGTACTTCGCCATGGGACAGGCGCTCGAAGACCTTGTTGATCGCCGACAGCGGCTGCAACTCGATGTCGGCCTTGACCTTGCCGTCGGCCGCGAAGGCGAGTGCTTCGGCCATGTCGCGCCGGTTCCCGACGAAGGAGCCACGGATGGTGATGCAGTTCGCCACCACGTCGAACAGCGGCGTCGGAAAGTCACCGGGCGGTATGCCCACCAGCACGCAAGTGCCGTGCTTGCGCGTCATGCCCACGCCCTGTTTGAACGCAGGCAGCGAGGGCGCCGTGATCAGCACGCCGTGCGCGCCGCCGCCGGTCGCCTTTTGAACGGCCGCGACAGGATCGCCAGTCTTCGCGTTGACCATCACGTCGGCGCCCAGGCGCTTGGCGTGTTCGAGCTTGCCGTCGTCGATGTCGACTGCACACACATGCAGGCCCATCGCCTTGGCGTATTGAATGCCGAGGTGGCCGAGGCCACCCACGCCCGAGATCACGATCCATTCCCCCGGCCGCGCCTGCGTTTCCTTGATGCCCTTGTACGAGGTGATGCCCGCGCAGATCAGCGGTGCGGCATCGCGCGCCGCCAGGTGCATCGGGATGTGGGCCACGTAGTTCGGGTCGGCAACGATGTACTCGGCAAAGCCGCCGTTTTTCGTATAGCCGCCGAACTGCGCTTCAGGACACACCGGCTCGCGCGCCGCAAGGCAATACTCGCAGTGCCCGCAAGCCGAGTAGAGCCACGGCACGCCGACACGATCGCCTTCCTTCACCGCGGTCACGCCCGCGCCGAGTGCTGCGACGATGCCGATGCCCTCGTGGCCCGGCGTGAACGGCAGCGCGGGCTTGAGCGGCCAGTCGCCGTTGGCGGCATGCAGGTCGGTGTGGCAGACGCCACAGGCCTCGGTCTTCACGAGGATCTGGCCCGGACCCGGCGTCGGCACGTCGAGTTCTTTCAG
>JAYSLR010000308.1:0-1709 GCA_043725365.1 Rhizobacter sp.
TTCAACCTGAAACAAGCCCTGATCTGCGAACCCCTGCACAGGCGATCGAGACGATGTGCACAGCCGGCGGCCAGGGCCTGGTCGCCGGGTTCGAGCGCCTGAAGTGAACCCACCCATTTCCAATTGGAGACGAACGGCATGATCGAGCGCTACAAGGACTTCCCGATGCGCTTTGAGCGCACTGACGACGGCGTGCTCGAGATCGTCTTCGACGCCCCGAACCTGAATGCCGTCGATGCCAAGGTGCACGCCGCGCTGGCGCAGATCTGGCAGGCCATTGACAGCGATCCGGACACGCGCGTGGTGCTGGTGCGCGGCGAAGGGCGGGCATTCTCGGCAGGCGGCAGCTTCGACCTCATCGACGAGCAGATAGGGAGCTATCCGGCGCTGATGCGGGTGTACCGCGAGGCGCGTGACCTGGTCACGAACATGATCAACTTCAGCAAGCCGGTGGTATCCGCGATCCACGGCCCGGCGGTCGGCGCCGGGCTCACCGTCGCGATGCTTGCCGACATCTCGATTGCGGCACGCAGCGCGAAGATCGTCGATGGCCACACCCGGCTGGGCGTGGCGGCGGGCGACCACGCCGCGATGGTCTGGCCGCTGCTGTGCGGCATGGCCAAGGCCAAGTACTACCTGCTGACCTGCGAACAGATCTCCGGCGAAGAGGCCGAGCGCATCGGTCTGGTCTCGAAGTGCGTCGACGACGACAAGCTGCTCGAGACCGCACGCGACGTCGCCCGCCGCCTGGCGAACGGCGCACAGTCGGCGATCTCGCTCACCAAGCACGCGTTGAACAACTGGTACCGGGCGCAGTTGCCGACCTTCGAAGCCTCGCTGGCGCTCGAGTTCCTCGGCTTCTGCGGGCCCGAGGCGAAGGAGGGTGTGGCCTCGCACCGCGAACGCCGTCCGCCGAAGTTCGTCTGACATGAAATCCGCAAGCTCGCCTGTGCCCACCGCCTCAAATGAGGTTGCCCAACGGTTGCGGGCGGCCGGGCGCGACTGAGATGTATCCGTTGCTGAACGGCCTGCGTGTCGTCGAGTGCGCTTCCTTCATCGCGGCGCCGTCGTGCGCGCTGCACCTGCAGCAGCTCGGCGCCGAGGTGATCCGCATCGACCCGATCGGCGGCGGCCTCGACTTCAGGCGCTGGCCGGTATCACCCGAGGGCGAGAGCTTCTACTGGGAGGGCCTGAACAAGGGCAAGAGGTCAGTCGCGGTCGATATTTCCAAGCCGCAGGGGCGCGCGCTGATGGTCGACCTGATCACCGCGCCCGGCCCCGATGCCGGCCTCTTCGTCACCAATTTTCCGAAGAACGGCTTCCTGGCCCACGAGGCGTTGCGCCAGCGGCGGGCCGACCTGATCACCCTGCGCGTGACCGGCTGGGGCGACGGCGAATCGGCCGTCGATTACACCGTCAATGCAGCCCTCGGCGTGCCTTACCTGACCGGTGGTGCGGCGAACGGCGAGCTGCCGGTGAACCATGTGCTGCCGGCGTGGGACCTGCTCAGCGGGGCCTACGCCGCCTTTGCCATGCTCGCCGCCGAACGCCACCGCACCCGAACCGGCCAGGGCCAGGAAGTGACCGTGCCGCTGTCCGACATCGCGCTCGCGTCGCTCGGCCACATGGGGCAGGTGGCGGAGGTGCTCCACGGCGGTGATCGTCCGCGTGTCGGCAATGCGCTGTTCGGCGCCTTCGGGCGCGATTTC
>JAYSLR010000309.1:0-5023 GCA_043725365.1 Rhizobacter sp.
GCCTGGAACAGGCCCGAGTTCACCGCGCCGGCCGAGACCAGCTCGACCTGCTTCTTCAGGTCGACCCCGGCGCGCTGTCCGGTCGCGAAGGCCTCGGCCGTGGCGGTGCAGATCGCCTGCCCGATGAAGTTGTTCAGCAGCTTGATCGTGTGGCCCGCGCCCGGGCCGCCGACGTGGATCACGTTCTCGGCGAAGCACGCGATCACCGGCTTGAGCAGCGCGAAGTGTTCATCGCTCGCGCCGACCATCACGTTGAGCTTGCCGAGTTCGGCCTCGACCGGCGTGCGCGCGAGCGGCGCATCGACGAACGCGACGCCGGCCGCGGCGCATTGCGCGCGCAGCCGCGTGGTCGACTCGGGCTCGCTGGTGGAGCAATCCACGAGCATGAGGCCAGCGCGCGCCGCCGCGAGCAATCCGTTCGTGCCACCGACCGCGGCCTCGACCTGCGGCGAGCCGGTCACGCACAGGAACACGATGTCGCACGAGGCGGCGAGCGCCGCCGGCGAGCTCGCCTCGGTCGCGCCGGCAGCGAGCAGGTCGGCGACGCGCTCGCGATTGCGGTGCACCGTCAGTGCCAGCGGGTGGCCCTTCGCGCGCAGGTTCTTCGCGATGCCGTGGCCCATCATCCCCGACGCGCCGATGAATCCGATCTTCTGCATGCTCACTCCAGCTTGATGTTTGTGCTCTTGATCACCGCGGCCACTCGACTTCGGCAACTCCAGGTCCAGGCGGGAACGGCACGAAGCAGGTGATGGGCTTGCCCGCGCGAGCGCGGCCCATTTCAATCGTATGACGATTGCCCGAAAGTCCGCTCGCGTCAATCCGGGCAGATGCCCGGGTCTCGCCCCTCGCGATCGGGACCTGCAGGGCCACAAGGTGGCTTGCCCACCGAGCCGTCGGCGTTGCGGTAGCCCGTGTCCACCATGGGCGGGGCACTGGACGCTGCACAACGCGCTGGTGCTGTTCGACCCCGCGCCGGTGACCTGAACGCCCGGCGGCGATACTGCAGGCCCCGCGCGAACGCCACCCGACCCATGCCGTCCATCATCTCCGTCGCCGACGTCTCCAAGACCTACGCCTCCGGATTTCGCGCGCTCGACCATGTCAGCCTGGAGGTCCAGCACGGCGAGATCTTCGCGCTGCTCGGCCCGAACGGCGCCGGCAAGACCACGCTGATCGGCCTGATCTGCGGCATCGTCAAGCTCGGCGAAGGCTCGGTCAAGGTCGCCGGCCTCGACATCGTCGCCGACTACCGCGCGGTGCGCTCGATGATCGGCCTGGTGCCGCAGGAGCTGACCACCGACGCGTTCGAGACGGTCTGGGCGACGGTCTCGTTCAGCCGTGGCCTGTTCGGCAAACCTCCCGACCCGGTGCACATCGAGAAGACCTTGCGCGCCCTGTCGCTGTGGGACAAGAAGGACAACAAGATCATGCAGCTCTCCGGCGGCATGAAGCGCCGCGTGATGATCGCCAAGGCGCTCTCGCACGAGCCCAGCGTGCTGTTCCTCGACGAGCCGACCGCCGGTGTCGACGTCGCGCTGCGCAAGGACATGTGGGCGATGGTGCGCTCGCTGCGCGAGTCGGGCGTGACGATCGTGCTGACCACGCACTACATCGAGGAGGCCGAGGACATGGCCGACCGCGTCGGCGTGATCAGTCACGGCAGGATCATCCTCGTCGAGGACAAGGTCACGCTGATGCACAAGCTCGGCAAGAAGCAGCTCGTGCTGCAGTTGCAGCAGCCGCTGGCGCGCGTACCCGAGAGCCTCGCGGCCCATGCGCTGACGCTGAGTCCGCAGGGCACCGAGCTGACCTACGTGTACGACCCGCGCGCAGCGCAGGGCGAGGTCGCGACGCTGCTCGACGATCTGCGCCGCACCGGCATCGGGCTGCGCGACCTGCAGACGACGCAGAGCTCGCTCGAGGACATCTTCGTCAGCCTGGTGGAGGGCGCCCGATGAACCTGCACGCGATCCGCGCGATCTATCGCTTCGAGATGGCGCGCACCTGGCGCACGATCACGCAGAGCATCATCTCGCCGGTGCTGTCGACCGCGCTGTATTTCGTCGTGTTCGGCTCGGCGATCGGCTCGCGCATCCAGCAGATCGGCGACGTGTCCTACGGCGCCTTCATCGTGCCCGGCCTGATCATGCTGTCGGTGCTGACGCAGAGCATCTCGAACGCCTCGTTCGGCATCTACTTCCCGAAGTTCACCGGCACGATCTACGAGCTGCTGTCGGCGCCGATCTCGCATGTCGAGATCGTGCTGAGCTACGTCGGCGCGGCGGCGACCAAGTCGGTGCTGATCGGCCTGATCATCCTCGGTACGGCCGCGCTGTTCGTGCCGATCCACATCGAGCACCCGGTCTGGATGTTCCTGTTCCTGGTGCTGACCGCGGTGACCTTCAGCCTGTTCGGCTTCATCATCGGCATCTGGGCCGACGGCTTCGAGAAGCTGCAGCTGATTCCGATGTTGATCGTGATGCCGCTGACCTTCCTCGGCGGGCCGTTCTACTCGATCAGCATGCTGCCGCCGCTGTGGCAGAAGCTGTCGATGCTGAACCCGTCGGTCTACCTGATCAGCGGCTTTCGCTGGAGCTTCTTCGGCGCCGCGGAGATGCACGTCGGGATCAGCTTCTCGGTGACGCTGCTGTTCTTCGTCGTGGCGCTGTGGTTCGCCACCTGGATCATGCGATCGGGCTGGCGGCTCAAGGCCTGATCACGCCCGGATCGACCGTCGCGTTCGGCTGCGCGCCGGCCGCAACGCGTAGGACGGGGCCGACACCGGGCCGGGCCGCGCGCCGCTGGGCGCGGCGGGCCCCGGGCCGTATGGTCCGGACGTATCCACAGACAAGGTGAAATCATGACGAACCTGAAGACGACATTGCTGGCCGCGTGCCTGGGCCTGGCATCCGCTGCGTCGGTGCTCGCTGCCGACCTGGACTCCGAGTCGGCACGCCAGCAGCGCATGGATCAGGCACTCGAAAGCTACCGCGGCGCCGCTCCCGCGGTGGATCAGCAGGGTGAGGACCGCGCCGCCCGCCGCAGCGAGCATCGGCGCATGCACCGCGAAGGCCACGGCCACATGGAGCGCGATGGATACCGTGCCGAAGACGATCGCAACCCGAACCCCGGCCCCGCGGCGCGCACCGAGAACGCGATCAAGCGTGGCGCCCACCGCGCCGGCACGGCCGTCAAGCACGGTGCCGAGACCGTCGGCCATGCGGTGAAGAAGGACGTTCACAAGACGGGCGACGCCCTCGACCGGGGTGAGGACAAGGCCGAGGATGCGGTCAAGCCGAAGCCGTAGCATCATCCGCGTGGTGCAACGCGGGAGTCCGTCGATGAAAATATTTGCGGTGTCGAAGGTCCGGCTCGACAAGGACGGGCGCATCACGCACGTCTACTGGGGCGAGGTGGACACGCGCAAGAACGACTGGGCCGGCCCGGAAGCGACCGTGCCGGTGAGCGACGTGGTGCGCGCGCTCCACGACGGTCATCAGGTCTTCGCGTTGTTCCCGTCGACGCACGGGCACCTGCCCGAGCGCCGCTTCATCGTGGTCGACTACGACAGCGGCTGGGAAACCATCTCGCTCGACGGCCCGACGACGCACGAACGCGAGGTTCACGACATGGAGCGCCTCGCTCCTTAGAACCTATCCGGCCCGCTCCGGCTATTCTTCGGCCCTTGGCGCCGCACGCGGGTTGGTGCGGGTTTTCCTCGGGCCGACAGAAAGGTGCGGGTGTTGGCATGATCGACAAGCAGGTGGCGTCCGTCGCGGACGCGGTCGCGGGCACGCCCGACGGCGCGACGGTGATGATCGGCGGCTTCGGCGGTGCCGGCCAGCCGAACGAGTTGATCGATGCGCTCATCGCGCAGGGCGCGAAGGATCTCGTGATCGTCAACAACAACGCCGGCAACGGCGAGACCGGCCTGGCCGCGCTGCTCAAGGCCGGCCGGGTGCGCAAGATCATCTGCTCGTTCCCGCGCCAGGCCGATTCGCAGGTCTTCGACGGCCTGTACCGCAGCGGCGCGCTCGAACTCGAGCTCGTCCCGCAGGGCAACCTGGCCGAGCGCATCCGCGCCGCCGGCGCCGGCATCGGCGGCTTCTTCACGCCCACCGGCTACGGCACCGACCTCGCCAAGGGCAAGGAGACGCGCGAGATCGACGGCCGCATGTACGTGCTGGAAGCGCCGATCCACGCCGACCTGGCCCTCATCAAGGCCGAGCGCGGCGACCGCTGGGGCAACCTGACCTACCGCAAGACCGCACGCAACTTCGGCCCGATCATGGCGATGGCGGCCAAGATCACGGCCGCGTCGGTGCATGATTTCGTCGCGCTCGGCGAACTCGACCCCGAGAACATCGTCACGCCGGGCATCTTCGTGCAACGCGTCGTCAAGGTGCCGCGCACCGCGACCGGCCCGGCCGGCTTCAAGCAGGCGGCCTGAGGGAAAGACAAGCATGCAACGACTCAACCGCGACCAGATGGCGGCGCGCGTCGCCCGCGACATTCCCGAAGGCTCGTACGTCAACCTCGGCATCGGGTTGCCCACGCTGGTGGCGAACCACCTGCCGAAGGAGCGCGAGATCTTCCTGCACAGCGAGAACGGCCTGCTCGGCATGGGTCCGGCGCCCGCACCCGGCGAGGAAGACTACGACCTGATCAACGCCGGCAAGCAGCCGGTCACGCTGCTGCCCGGCGGCGCGTACTTCCACCACGCCGACAGCTTCGCGATGATGCGCGGCGGGCACCTCGACATCTGCGTGCTCGGCGCGTTCCAGGTCTCGGCCATCGGCGACCTCGCGAACTGGCACACCGGCGGCCTTGAGGCGATCCCCGCGGTCGGCGGCGCGATGGATCTGGCGATCGGCGCGAAGAAGACCTTCGTGATGATGGAGCACCTGACCAAGCAGGGCCAGAGCAAGATCGTCGCGCAGTGCAGCTACCCGCTGACCGGCATCGGCTGCGTCAGCCGCATCTACACCGACCTCGCGGTGATCGACGTGACGCCGCAGGG
>JAYSLR010000310.1:0-4665 GCA_043725365.1 Rhizobacter sp.
GTGAGCGGCGAGCCGCGATGAAGATTGGCATCGTCGTGCAGGCGCGCATGTCCTCGGCGCGGCTCCCGGGCAAGGTGCTGATGCCGCTGGCCGGCCGGCCGCTGCTGGCGTGGCTCATCGAGCGCATGCAGCGCGTGCGCGCCGGCGACGGCGGCGCGGCGCTGCCGATCGTCGTCGCCACCTCGAGCGCGCCGGAAGACGCGCCCGTCGAAGCGCTCGCCCGCGCCCTGGGCGCCGGCTGCCATCGCGGGCCGCTGGATGACGTGGCGGCGCGCCTTTCGCAGGCCGCCGAGGCGGCGGGGTTCGATGCGTTCGTGCGCGCCAACGGCGACAGCCCGCTGCTCGACCCGGCGCTGGTCGCGCAGGCACATGCGTTGTACGCGGCAGGCGCCTGCGAGCTCGCGAGCAACGTGTTTCCGCGCTCGTTTCCGAAGGGCATGTCGGTGGAGCTGATCGGAATGGGCGCCCTGCGGCGCATTCTTGCCGCGACGAGCGACGCGCAGGACCGCGAGCACGTCACGCGCTACGCGTATGCGCATCCGAATCGGTTTAAAATCGCCTCGTTCTCGACGCCGCGCCCGCGCCCGAGCCTTCAACTGTCGATCGATACGCCCGAGGAATTCGCCCGCATGGAAGCCTGCCTGTCGCGCCTCGGCGCGCGCGCCCTCGAGGCGGGCTGGGAAGAAATCGCCGACTGCGTCGCGGCGCCGGCATGAGCGCCGCCAGGCGCCTCGGCGCGGGCATCATCGGCCTGGGCGTCGGCGAGCGGCACATCGCGGGCTTCGAGGCGCATGCCGGCTGCCGCGTCGCCGCGCTCTGCGACACTGACCCCGCGAAGCTCGAGATGGCCCGCGCGCGCTATCCGCAGGCGCGCATCTACGACCGCGCCGAGGCGTTGATCGACGACGCCGAGGTGGATATCGTCTCCATCGCCAGCTACGACGACGCGCACTACGCGCAGTTGTGCCGCACGCTGGAGGCCGGCAAACACGCCTTCGTCGAGAAGCCGCTGTGCACGCGCGAAGAGGAGCTGGCGGACATTCGCGCGCGGCTGGCGCGCCGGCCCGGCCTCAAGCTGTCGTCCAACCTGATCCTGCGCAAGGCGCCGCGCTTCGCCGACCTGAAATCGCGCGTCGCGAGCGGTGCCCTCGGCCGACTGTATTACCTCGAGGGCGACTACGACTACGGCCGCCTGCAGAAGCTGGACGACACCTGGCGCGGCAAGAAGCCGGGCTACTCCGTGGTCCTGGGCGGCGCGGTGCACCTGGTGGACCTGGTGCTCTGGCTGATGGCCGGTCGCAAGCCGGTCGAGGCCATGGCGATGGGCAACCGGCTCTCGAGCGCCGAGGCGGGCATCGCCTTCGCTTCGGACGACCTGGTCGCGGCGCTGGTGCGTTTCGACGACGGCGCGGTGGCCAAGATCAGCGCCAATTTCGGCTGCGTGCGGCCGCATTTCCATCGCCTGTCGGTTTACGGCACACTCGGGACGTTCGAGAACGGGGCCGAGGAAGGCCGCTACTGGATGCAGCGCGATCCGGCGGCTCCGCCCGAGCGCGCGGCGCTCGCCTATCCCGGGGCGGCGAAAGGCGACCTCATCCCGGCGTTCGTCGATGCGGTGCTGGGCCGCGGCGACGGCGACATCGGCACCGCCGACATCCTGACGGGCATGGCGGTCTGCCTGGCGATCGAGCGCGCGGCCCGCGAAGGCCGGCCGGCGGCGATCCGGCACGAATGAAGCGAGGGGAACAGAGAATGGCATTGACATCCGCGCGCAGCATTCCCTTCGGCCGCCCCATGATCGGGGACGAGGAGCGCCGCGCCGTCCTCGACGTGCTGGCCGGGCCGATCCTCGTCCACGGCCCGCGCGTGGTGGCTTTCGAGAAGGATTTCGCTGCCTGGACCGGCGCGCCGCACGCGGTGTCGGTGTCCTCCTGCACCGCGGCGCTGCACCTGCTGTATTTCTCCTGGGGCTACGGCCCGGGAGACGAGGTGATCGTGCCGGCGCAGACCCACACCGCGACCGCGCACGCCGTGGAGCTGGTCGGCGCGAAGCCGGTGTTCGTCGATGCCGAGCGCGCCACCGGCAACATCGACATCGATGCCATCGAGGCGGCGCTGACTGAGCGCACACGCGCGATCTCGCTGGTGCACTACCTGGGCGTGCCCGTGGACATGGAGCGCATCAACGCCCTCGCCAGGAAGCGCGGCCTCAAGGTGCTGGAAGACGCCGCGCTGGCGATCGGCACGAAGATCCGCGGCAAGCACGCCGGTTTGCTGGGCGACGCCGGCTGCTTCTCCTTCTACCCGGTGAAGCACATGACCACCGCCGAAGGCGGCATCATCCTGACCAACGACGAGGCGCTCGCGGCGCGCCTGACGCGGCAAAAGGCATTCGGCGTCGACCGCCACCAGGGCGAACGCAGCGTGCCCGGCGTCTACGACGTCAACATGCTCGGCTTCAACTACCGCATGAACGAGATCGAGGCGGCCATCGGCATCGAGCAGGTCAAGCGCCTGGACGATTTCCTCGCCCGCCGCGAGCGAAACTACCGCGCGCTGCACGCGGCGCTGTCGCAGCTTCCGGAACTCACGATGTTCCAGGAGCCGCCGGCCTGGGGCACCAGCAGCCGCTATTGCCTGTCTGCGCTACTGGGAGGCAAGCTCGCCGCAAAGCGCTTCGAGATCGTCGCCGCGCTCAATCGGCGCGGCGTGGGTACCAGCGTCTACTACCCGCGCGCCGTGCCGCACATGAGCTACTACGCGCAGAAGTACGGCTACGCGAAGGACAGTTTCCCCAATGCCGCCTGGATCAGCGCATCATCCATCGCGCTGCCCGTCGGGCCGCACCTGCAAGAGGACGACATGACGTACATCGGTGCCATGTTCAAGGAAGCCCTGAGGGAAGTGGCATGAGCGCGCTGCCGGATCTGAAGGGCAAGGTCGTCGCGCTGGTCGGCGGCGGCGGCTTCATCGGCCACAACATGGCGCTGCAGCTGCAGAAGCTGGGCGCCGAGCCGCACATCATCGACAGCCTGCAGGTCAACAATCTGGGCGCCTTCACCAGCGGCTGGAACCCGGGCCCGAACAACGAGCTGTACGTCAACTTCGTCAACCAGCGGCTCGACCTGCTGCGCGTGGCGAAGATCCCGCTGCACGTCATCGACTGCCGGGACTATTCGGCGTTCAGCTACTGCCTGGGCTCGATCAAGCCGAATGTCGTGGTGCAGCTGGCGGCCATCGCGCACGCCAACCGCGCCAACAAGGACCCGTTCAGCACCTTCGACCACAGCATGCGCACGCTGGAGAACGCGCTCGACACTGTGAAGGACCGCAAACCGCACTTCATCTTCTTCTCCTCGTCGATGGTGTACGGTAATTTCGACGGCGAAGCCGTGACCGAGGACCGCCACTGCGAGCCGATGGGCATCTACGGCGCGCTGAAGTACGGCGGCGAGAAGCTGGTGATCGCCTACAACCAGGTCTCCGGCCTGCCGTACACCATCATCCGGCCCTCGGCGCTGTACGGCGAGCGCTGCGTCAGCCGCCGCGTCGGCCAGGCGTTCATCGAGAACGCGCTGCGCGGGCAGAACCTCATCATCAACGGCGACGGCAGCGACGCGCTCGACTTCACCTACATCGAGGACCTGGTGACCGGCATTGCGCTGGTGATCTCCAACGACGCCTCGAGAAACCAGATCTTCAACATGACCTACGGCGGCGCGCGCAGCTTGAACCAGATGGCCGAGCTGGTGATGGCGCACTTCCCGGGCATCAAGGTCGAGTACCGGGCGCGCGACGCGCTGATGCCGGAGCGCGGCACGCTGTCGGTCGAGAAAGCGCGCAAGCTGATCGGCTACAACCCGCAGTTCCCGCTGGAGAAAGGATTCGTGCGCTACATCGAGTGGTACAAGGCGCTCGCCGCGGCGCAGCCGCAGCTGTTCCGCACTGGCTAGTGGGCGCGCACGACCGCTACCGCGTGGACGCGGATGCCTGGCTGGGCGGGATGCTCGGCTGCCCCGCTTGGGTGGTCGCACCGGGCGGCGGCGCCACGCTCGCCGAGCTCGGCAAGCCCGGCCGGCATTTCGCTACCGCCAAAGTCGATGCCGCAGACACCGTCAGCGCCGTCGCGCTGCAAGAGCTGGGATTTCGGGTCGTGGACACGGCATTGACGCTGGATCTCGCGTCGCTGACCCCTGGCTCGCATCCCGCCGGCGTGAGATTCACCAGGCCGGAGGATCGTTCCGCCGTGGAAGCGATCGCCGGCAACGCGTTCAAATACTCGCGGTTCCATCTCGATCCGCAGATCCCCAACGCGCTGGCCGACAAAGTGAAGACGGCCTGGGCGGGCAACTGGTTCGCCGGGCAGCGCGGCGACGGCATGGTGGTGGCGGAGGACGGCGGGCAGGTGGCCGGCTTCCTGCAGCTGCTGTGGACGGGCGAAGCGCGCCTGGTGATCGACCTCATCGCGGTGCGCGCGCAGAGCGCGCGCCAGGGCCTGGCGCGCGCCATGATTGCCTTTGCGCAGGCCAACGGCACCGGCGACGCGCGGCGACCGGCCGGCATGGTCGTCGGCACGCAGGCCGCCAATGCGCCCTCGGTGCGGCTCTACGAATCGCTCGGCTTCCGGCTGCGGCAGGCGAAGTTCGTGCTCCATCATCACGGGGC
>JAYSLR010000311.1:0-2424 GCA_043725365.1 Rhizobacter sp.
CGCCAGCCTGGAGCAGGAACTGGTGCTGCGGCAGCAGGACAGCGCCGCCAAGGCGACCGAGGCGCGCACGCTCGCCAAGCAGGCACAGGAAGGCGTCACCGAAGCGAGCGCGAAGGTCGCGCTGCTCGAAGCCCGCGTCGCCGAGGTGACGGTGCAGCGCGGTCAGCTCGAGGAGCTGATCCAGTCGCTGTCGCGCTCGCGCGACGAGAACCTGCTCGTCGACTTGGAGGCGTCGATCCGCGTCGCGCTGCAGCAGACCGCGATCACCGGCAGCGCCGAGCCGCTGGTCGCGAGCCTGAAGCAGGCCGACGACCGCCTGGCTCGCTATGGCGAACCGCGCCTGGACGGCGTGCGGCGTGCGATCGCGCGCGATCTGGGCCGCGTCAAGGCCACCAGTGTCGCCGACATCGGCTCGCTCGGCATCAAGCTCGACGAAGCGATCCGCATGATCGACGAACTTCCGATGCTGGCGGTCGCCGAGGCGCGCGGCGACAGCCATGCCGCGGCCAGGGCGCCGGCAGCCGGCAAGACCGCGGCCGCGGCCGCCTCGGGCGCCGGCACCGCGTCGGACTGGCGCGACCGGCTTGCGGTCTGGAACGCCTTCGGCGAGAAGTTCTGGAACGAGGCCAAGTCGCTGGTGCGCGTGACGCGCATCGAGCACCCGGAGGCGATGCTGCTCGCGCCCGATCAGGCCTTCTTTGTGCGCGAGAACCTGAAGCTGCGTCTGCTGAACGCGCGCCTGGCGCTGCTGAGCCGCCAGTTCGACACCGCGCAGGCCGACCTGCAGGCGGCGCAGACCGCGCTCGACCGCTACTTCGACCGCGGTTCGAAGCGCACCGCGCTGACCAGCGAGCTGATCCGCCAGGTCGTCGGGCAGGCGCGCCGGGTCGTCGTGCCCCGACCCGACGACACCCTGGCCGCGATCACCGCCGCGTCGGCCGGGCGCTGAAGACATGACGGCCGCGGGGCGCCTTCGGCGCCATCCCCAAGCGTCGCGAGGAGGTCTCGTCGAGGCCCCTGCCGGCGCGGTGCCGGCCTGAGAACGACGCCATGCGCAACGTCATCTGGTTCGTGCTGCTGTTCGGCGTCGCGGTGCTCGCTGCCACGACGCTCGGCACCAACGACGGCCTCGTCACCTTCTACTGGCGCGGCTGGCGGGTCGACGTGTCGCTGAACCTGTTCCTGATCGGGCTGCTCGCCAGCTGCTTCGTGATCGTCACCGCGATCCAGGCGCTGAGCGCGCTGATCGGCCTGCCACAGCGCGCGCACGAGTGGCGCGTCGCGCGGCGCGATCGCAGCGCCCAGGCGGCGCTGCGCGATGCGCTGGCGCAGTACTTCGGCGGTCGCTACAGCCGCGCGCAGAGGTCGGCGCAGCGTGCCCTGGTGATCCAGGCCGACACGCCCGAGCTCGCCCAGGACAACGAGTTCACCGTGCTCAGCCACCTGCTCGCCGCCGGCAGCGCGCATCGCCTGCAGGACCGCGCCGGCCGCGACGAGCAGTTGCGGCGTGCGCTCGACCTCTCGCGTCGCAGCGCGGCGGCGCGTTCGGCAGAGGAGGGCGCGCGCCTGCTCGCCGCCGAATGGGCGCTCGACGACCGTGACGCGACGCGCGCGCTCGAGCTGCTGGGCGAGCTGCCGCAGGGCGTGGCGCGCCGCACCCATGCACTGCGTCTGCGGCTGCAGGCCACGCGCCTGGGCCGCCAGCCGCAGGAGGCACTGAAGACCGCGCGGCTGCTCGCCAAGCACCAGGGTTTCTCGAGGATCGCGGCCCAGGGGTTGCTGCGTTCGCTGGCGTTCGAATCGCTCGACACCGCGCACGACATCGACCAGCTGAGGCGCGTGTGGAACCAGTTCGAGCCGGTCGATCGGCGCGATGCGTTCGTCGCGGCGCGTGCCGCCGATCGGGCGGCCGTGCTCGGTGCGTTCGACGAAGCGCGCGCCTGGCTGCGCCCGTTCTGGGAGCAGCCCACCGAACTCGGCCCGGAAGAGCGGGCGGCGGTGGCGCTCGGTCTCGTCAGCGCGATGCCGGGCATCGGAGCCGAGTGGCTGCCGCGCCTCGAGGCTGCCGCGAATGCCTATTCGCGCGAGGCCGCGGTGGCGCTCGCGGTGGGCTGCGCGCTGGCCGAGCGTCAGCTCTGGGGCAAGGCGCGCCGGCTGCTGGAGCAGGCCGCCGCCGACGAGGCGCTGGCCGGCGCGGCACGCCGCAAGGCCTGGCTCAGGCTCGCCACGCTGGCCCGGCAGGAGAGCGACCCGGAGCGCGCGGCCGAGTGCTTCGAAGCCGCCGCGCGGCTGGGTTGAAGGCGGCGCGGAACTGCTATACTGCGCGGCTGCGCGGCTGTAGCTCAGCTGGATAGAGTACTTGGCTACGAACCAAGGGGTCGTGGGTTCGATTCCTGCCAGCCGCACCAGAAAAACAAGAAACGG
>JAYSLR010000312.1:0-11116 GCA_043725365.1 Rhizobacter sp.
GCCGCGGCGAGCTTCTTCGCGGCGGACTGCACCGCCTTGACGATGTTCTGGTAACCGGTGCAGCGGCACAGGTTGCCGGCGATGCCGTAACGGATCTCCTGCTCGCTCGGGTTCGGGTTCTCCTTCAGCAACCGGTAGGCGCGCGTCAGCATGCCGGGCGTGCAGTAGCCGCATTGCAGGCCGTGCTCTTCGTGGAAGGCCTGCTGCAGCGCGTGCAGCACGCCGGCCTGCTCCAGGCCCTCGACGGTGAGCATCTCGGCGCCGTCGCACTGCACCGTCAGCACGGTGCAGGACTTGACCGACATGCCGTCGACGTCGACGGTGCAGGCGCCGCAGTGCGAGGATTCGCAGCCGATGTGCGGCCCGGTGTGCGCGAGCTTCTCGCGCAGCGTGTGGATCAGCAGCTCGCGCGGCTCGACCGACACGTCGACGGCCTTGCCGTTGAGCTTGAGGGATACCTTGTGCAGATTCGCCATCTCGGACCTCTTCCGGCTTCAGGGTTTCGGGGTGCGGGCGTACGCGGCCTGCAGCGCGCGCCGCGTCATCTCGCCGCACATCGCGATCTTGTATTCGGCGTCACCGCGCTGGTCGGGCGTCGGGTCGCAGATGCTCATCGCCAGGCGCGCGGCCTCGTTCAGGCTGGCGTTGTCGATGGGCTTGCCGACCAGCGAGGCTTCGGCGGCGGTGGCCTTCAGCGCGGTGGCCGCCGCGTTCGTGAGCGCGATGCTCACCTTCGCGACGCGCGCGCCGTTCATCTGCAGCAGCACCGCTGTCGCGGCGGTGGCGAAGTCGCCGGTCTTGCGCTTGAGCTTCTGGTACGACCAGCCGCTGCCGGGCGCGGGGATCGGGATGCGGATCTCCGACAGGATCTCATCGGGTTCGAGCAGCGTCGCGTACATGCCCAGGAAGTAGCCGTCGGCCTTGACGACGCGTTCGCCGCGCGGCCCGGTCAGCACGAACGACGCATCGAGCGCGAGCATCAGCGCCGGGTGGTCGTTGCCCGGGTCGCCGTGCGAGATGTCGCCGCCGATCGTGCCCTTGTAACGCACCTGCGGATCCGCGATCCAGCCCGCGCCTTCGACCAGCAGCGGCAGCTTCTCGGCCAGCAGCGCCGAATGCAGCAGCTCGTGTTCGGTCGTCATCGCACCGATGCGGATCTCGCCGCCCACCTGCGAGATGCCGCGCAGGCTGGCGATCCTGCCCAGGTCGACGAGGTGGCTGGGCTGCGCGAAACGCAGCTTCATCATCGGCAACAGGCTGTGCCCGCCCGCCAGCAGCTTGGCGTCGGGGCCGAGTTCGCCCAGAAGCCGAACCGCGTCGGCGACCGAGCGCGGTGCGTGGTAGTCGAATCCGGCTGGCGTCATGGTCGATGTCTCCTGGTGCATCCCCGTTCCGGGTGTCACGTTCAACGCTATCGAAGGTGCAGTGCAGCATGCACGTGCGCTGCACGAACCGCGCGCCGCTGCACACGAACGGCGGCGTTCGCCGCACGAGGGGCGCAGCGCCGGCCGCGTCCGGGCGGCAGCGGCCTCAGCGTTCCGCGGCGGCCTCGGCGATCCCCAGGCGCTCCAGCAGGCGCGGCACGCTGGTGCGCGCGACCGGCAGCCCATGGTCATCGCCGCCACTCAGCTTGAGCATGACCTTGCCGTCGTCGCGAACGATCTGCTCGGCGAAATCGAGGTTGGCCAGGTAGCTGCGGTGGATGCGCAGGAACGAGCCGTTGTCCAGGCGGCTCTCGAGGTCGCCGATGGTCAGGTTGCAGAAGCTCGAGCCCTGGGCCGTGTGCACCCACGTGTAGTGGCCTTCCGAGCGGATGTAGCGCACGGTGGCCGCGTCGACGAGCACGATGCGGTTGCTCGACACCGTCGGTATCTTCAGCAGCTGCCGCTTTGCGCCGGGCCGCGGCACGCCGGTCTCCTCGCGGATCACGGCGTCGGTGATGTCGTAGAACACCAGCGTGTAGCCGAAGGTGTCGCCGCGCAGGTCCGACATCTTCGAGACCTTGATCAGCAACACGCTCTCGGGGATGTTGATGATCATCGTCATCGGCGGCGGGTTGCTGACCGGGCACTCGGCCTGGTCGAGCAGGAACTTGACCTTCGACTGCGAACGCTCCGGATGGAACGACAGCACCATCTTCTCGAACGGCTGCTTGTCTTCCACCGGCAACGCGCGCCGCGCGAAGCTGTTCATTGCCACGACCTTCAGATCGCGATCGAGCTGAACCAGCCCGACGTCGCTGCGCTCGAGCAGGTAGAGCGGGCTGCTGGTTCCCACGCGTGCATCCACGATCGAGCTCCCGGAGAGTCGGACCCTCGATTGGAGCCCTTCGCCGGCCCGTGCGCATCGGGGCAAAGCCCGAGGGCGCACCCGGCTCAGGGTTGTTGCGGCAGCGGCAGGCGCGACGACACGGTATCGGCCGTCTGCTCGAAGTGATAGATGCGGTCGTTCAGGTAGCGGGACACTTCGAGGATGTCGCTGTCGGACCACGCAAGCGAAGCCGCACCCTGCCAACGTCGCACCTGGAACGTGAGGCTGGTCCAGTTGCTGGCCGCCCGATGGTCGCGCCAATGCATCTGTGCCGTATGGCAGGAGGCGCAATGCGTCGTGTACAGCAGCTCGCCGCGGGATTGCGCCATGGCGGGCGGGGTGGCAACGAAGCCGCACGCGAGGAGCGTGACGAGTGCGCGCACGATGGACCGGCACCCGCCCGGCGGGCGCAGATGCGCTGGCAGTGAGCGTGCAGTGCTCATGCCCGCCGACCTTGCCGAAATCCGGATCGCTTGCGCATTGGCGCAGATCTCCATGCAGTCCTGTGCCGCGAGCACCAGTTCAACACCGACAGGGCACGGCGCCCTTGCGCCAGCTCAAGGCGGGCGCTGGCGGGCCGCGCCGCAAGGGCTCTTGAGCGGGCATGGCTCCCGTCGATAAGAAAACGCTAAGGCGTCGAAGCCACCATGGCGATGAAGGAGTTGCCATGAACCATTCGACCTTCTCTCGGCGCCTGCTCGCGGCCTGCGCCGCCGCCGCGGGCCTGGCGCAATCCGCGGTGGCCGCCACGCCTGCCGAGCTCTTGAACCGCTACACCGCCCAGGCCGGCGCCGCGGCTGAGCCGGCACGCGGTCGGCAGTTCTTCAACGCGACGCAGGGTCGCGAATGGAGTTGCGCGTCCTGCCATGGCGCGGTGCCGGTTCAGGGGGGCAGGCACGCGGGCACCGGCAAGCCGATCGGCGCGATGGCCCCCGCCTTCAACCCCGAGCGATTCACCGACCCGGCCAAGACCGAAAAGTGGTTCCGCCGCAACTGCAACGACGTCCTCGGTCGCGAATGCACGCCGGCCGAGAAGGCCGATGTGCTGGGCTGGCTGCTGACGCTCAAGCCGTGATTCATCCGCGCGTTTCAGCGCATCGAAAGCTCACCATGGCCCATCACCCCTCTCGTGTTCCCACCCTCGCCGTCCGGGCGCTGGCAGCCGCCTTCGGCGTCGGCCTGTTTCAGGGCGCGGCGGCCGATGACGGCGCGCGTCGCTCGCAGGTTCCCCTGCTGCCGAGCTACAAGACCGAGTGCGCCGCGTGCCACGTGGCCTACCCGCCCGGCATGCTGCCGGCCACCTCGTGGCAGCGCCTGATGACCGGTCTGCCGAACCATTTCGGCACCGATGCCTCGCTCGACCCCGCGGCGGTGAAGGAACTCTCGACCTGGCTGAGCGCGAATGCGGCCCCGGACCGTCGGGCACCGGAGCCGCCGCCCGAGGACCGCATCACCCGCTCCGCGTGGTTCACCCGCCAGCACGATGAAGTGCCGGCGGCGACCTGGAAGCGTCCATCCATCAGGAGCGCATCGAATTGCGCTGCCTGCCACACCGGTGCCGATCGAGGAGATTTCAATGAACACAAGGTCCGAATCCCGCGCTGAGGCGCCCACCGAGCCCGGCGCCACGCCGGGGCCGGCGCCGGCGCGCAAGGTCCTGGTCTGGGACGCGCCGGTTCGCGTCTTCCACTGGCTGATGGTGCTCAGCTTCGCCGGCGCGTACCTGACGGCCGAGAGCGAACGCTGGCGCCTGCTGCACGTGACCCTGGGCTACACGATGGCCGGGCTGGTCGCGTTTCGCATCGTCTGGGGTTTGCTCGGCACCCGCCATGCGCGCTTCTCGGACTTCGTGCGCGGCCCCGCCGCCGTCGCCCGCCACCTGGGCGCGATGCTGCGCGGCCGGCCGCAGCGCCACGTCGGCCACAACCCCCTCGGGGCGCTGGCGATCGTCGCCTTGCTCGGGCTGACGCTGGCGATCGCCGCTTCCGGCTGGGCCGTGTTCAACGATGCCGGCGGCGAATGGCTCGAAGGGGTCCATGAGTTCGCGGCCAATGCGATGCTGGCGGTCGTCGGCATCCACATCGCCGGCGTCCTGCTGGCCAGCCGGGCCGGCCACGAGAACCTGATCGGCGCGATGGTCACGGGCCGCAAGATCGGGCGGCCTGAAGACGGCATTCGCAGGGCCTGGCGTGGCGTGGCGATGCTGATGCTCGCGGCGGTGCTCGGTTTCTGGTGGCTCCAGTGGCAAACGCCGCCCGCCGCGGGCGGCATGGCCGACCAGGCGGCTGCGTCCACCGCCGGACCCCAGGACCGCGACGACGATTGACGCCGGGCAACCCGACCCACCCTGCCCACGCGGCACACTCCGGCGATGCGCATCCTGCTGGCCGAAGACGATCCGCTGCTCGGTGACGGGCTGCGCGCCGGCCTGCGCCAGCTCGGCTTTCTGGTCGACTGGGTGCGCGACGGCGTGGCCGCGGAACGCGAGTTGCGCGCCCATCCGTACGCAGCGGCCGTGCTGGACCTGGGGCTCCCGCTGAAGGATGGCATGGCGGTGCTGGAGGCGGTCCGGCGGGCCGGCGTCTCGCTGCCCGTTCTGGTGCTGACGGCGCGCGACGCCGTGCCCGATCGGATCCGCGGCCTGGATGTCGGGGCCGACGACTACGTCGTCAAGCCGGTCGACCTGCACGAGCTGGGCGCGCGGCTGCGCGCGCTGGTGCGGCGCTCGCACGGCCAGCCGCAGGAATGCCTTCGCGCCCACGACGTCGTGCTGGACCCGGCGGCCCGCTCGGTGCTGCGGGCCGGCGAGCCGATCGCCCTGTCGACGCGCGAGTTCGACCTGCTGCACACGCTGATGCTCAACGCGGGTCGCGTGCTGTCGCGCGAGCAGCTCGAGCAGCACCTCTACAGCTGGGGGCAGGAAGTCGACAGCAACGCGGTCGAGGTGCATGTCCACCACCTGCGCCGCAAGATCGGCGGCAGCCTGATCCAGACCGTGCGCGGCGTGGGATACATGCTGCAGCGCGAAGAGCCCGCACCGTGACGCGCCCGCTGCGGCTCCCCGACTCGCTGCAGGGTCGACTCCTCGTGCTGGTGCTCGGTCTGGTCGTTGCGGTCTGGCTGGCGACGGCCGTGACGACCTGGTTCGATGCCCGCCACGAGCTCGACGAGTTGCTCGACAGCCACCTGGCACAGGCGGCCGCCCTGCTGGTGGTGCAGCAGTCTCGTGAAGCGGGGGAGAGCGAGCACGAGGTCGATTCGCCCAGCCTGCATCGCTATGCGCCGAAGGTCGCGTTTCAGGTCTTTCACGAAGGCCGGCTGGCGCTGCGCTCGGCGAATGCGCCGGCGTCGCGCATGGTCGGGTCGGGCGAGCGGGTCGAGTCCGGCTTCCATACCGTGACGTTCGACGGCATCGCCTGGCGCGTGTTCGCCACCCACGGCGCGGAGCGGGACGTTCAGGTGTTCGTCGGTGAACAGCTGAGCTCGAGGACGGCGATTCTCTGGGCGGTCCTGCGCAGCACCTTGTGGCCGATGGTGGTGGCGCTGCCGCTGCTCGCGCTGGCGGTCTGGTGGGCCGTCGACCGCGGCGTCCAGCCCTTGCGCCGGTTGGGGCGCGCGCTGGCCGACCGCGACCCCGACGCGCTGCAACCGGCCGTCGTCGATGGTGCGCCGTCGGAGATGGCACCGATGATCGATGCGCTGAACGGCCTGTTTCGGCGCATTGCCGAATTGATGGAATCGGAACGACGCTTCACCGCCGACGCGGCGCACGAACTGCGCACGCCGATCGCAGCGATACGCGCTCAGGCGCAGGTCGCTCTCGGTGAAGCCGATGCCGGGCAGCGTCGCCGTGCGTTGCTGGCCACGATCGAGGGCTGCGATCGTGCCACCCGCCTGGTGGCGCAGCTGCTCACGCTGTCGCGCCTCGAGGCCGGCGCCGATGGCGCAGCGACCGGCGTCGATCTGAGCGAACTGGTGCGCCGCGTCGTCGCCGACGAAGCACCGCAGGGACTTCGCAAACAGCAGACCATCGAGCTCGATGCCGCCGAGGCGTGCCGGGTCGACGGCGATGCCACCCTGCTCGCCGTCCTGACGCGCAACCTGATCGACAACGCGCTGCGCTACAGCCCGGAACATGCGACGGTGAGGATTGCCGTATCGAGCAGCGCGGCCGGTGTCCGATTCCGCGTCGAGGACAGCGGACCGGGCGTCTGCGATGCAGACATGAAGCGCCTCGGCGAGCGATTCTTCAGGGTTCTGGGCAGTGGCGAAGGTGGCAGCGGTCTGGGTTGGTCGATCGTTCGGCGCATCGCGGCTGCCCACCGGGCCGGCATCGAGGTGAGCCGGTCGCTCGCGCTCGGCGGCTTGTGCGTCGAAGTGGCCTGGCCCCCGCGCTCCCGACACGGCTGAGATTCCCGGCGACAGTCTGATCGCGAAGACAGGGAGCGTCGGGTTCCAGGATTCGCCTCACGGCGCAGCGTGCGGTGCAGCATGGCTGCCCATTGGCGGGTCGTGGGCGCAGACGAGAATCGGTCCTGCACGACCCAAACGCGTCATCGCCCTCCAGCGAAACGCGGCGGCGGCCTACGGCGGATCCGCCGGCGCAGGGGCGATCCTCGACTTCGACTTCGACTGCTCTGCCTCGCGGCAACCTGAACTTGCTGCTGCCACTGAAAGGGTTTCCTTCATGCCGGTCCCCAACGAGCCCATCGGTGGCACCTGCCAGCGACCCCTGTTCACCCCGAAGGGTGGCATCGACGGTGCACTGATCAAGGTCAGGCGCGCCAGGCTCGGCGCCGCCGGCGACCTGCGCATGACGTCTGGCGATGCAGCGGTCGCTGGGTGACGTGCTGCGCGGTCTGCGCACCGACACGTTCTTCCTGATCCTGCTCGCCGGCCTGGTGGTGCTGAGCGCGCTCGCACCGGGCCGCATCGCCAGCGACGTGACGCTGGTCGACTGGCCGACCATCGCGGCACTCACCGGCCTGCTGCTGCTCACCAAGGGCCTCGAGCTCAGCGGTGCGCTGCACCGGCTCGGCCACGCGCTGATCGGCTTCATGGCGACCGAGCGTGCGGCGGCGCTGTGCCTGGTGCTGGCGGCGGCGCTGCTGTCCACCGTGCTGACGAACGACGTGGCGCTGTTCGTCGTGGTGCCGCTGACGCTCGGTGTGTGCCGCATCACGCAGCTGCCGGCGACGAAGCTGATCGTGTTCGAGGCGCTGGCGGTGAACGCCGGCTCGGCGTTGACGCCGATCGGCAACCCGCAGAACCTGTTCCTGTGGCAACTCTCCAAGGTCTCGTTCGGCGGGTTCGTCTGGACCATGCTGCCGCTGGTCGCGCGGATGACCGGTGCGGCCGGAGCCCAACGGCAGGGAGAATTGCCGAGCACGGTCAACGGGGAGCGGTGCGCCGGCGTTTAAGTGCTGAGCGGTCCCACGGCCGGTACGGTTTACTCGACCGGATCCTCTCATCTATCAACAAGGAATCAGCACCATGAAGAAGTTCAATCTCCTGAAGGCCATGGCCATCGTCGCTCTGACCAGCGGTGTCTTGGGCGTCAGCGCGTTCGCGCAGACGGGTACGGCCGTGAAGGAAAGCGGCAAGGCCGTCGTCGAGAAGGCGAAGGAAGGCAAGGAGACGGTGCAGGCTGCCGCGGCGAGCGAGCCGAAGAAGTCGGTGCACAAGGCCAAGGCCAAGGCGCACAAGGCGAAGGCCGCTGTGCACGACTCGAAGGCCAAGGCCGCCGGCGAGCAGATCGGCAAGTAAGCCAGCAAGTCAAGCGACAGCGATCGCTGTCGACGGGGCATCGGGCTTCAGGCTCGATGCCCCGTTTGCTTTGTGCGGGGCTCAACGGTCGACAGACCATCCACTCGATGCCGGCAACGTTGGCTGGGCACATTGCCGTGGTCGCGCGAGCAGCACTTCCGCAACCGTCGCGAGCCTGTCGCCCCATGTGATGTCAGCCCGTCAGTGGGCCGCGGAAGCGGGCCTCTGTCTGAAAATCAACAGGCAGGCAGCGATGAAAAGGAGAATCCCGGCCGACGCAGCGTACCGACTGAGTGCGAGCCCTCCAGAGCTCACTGGCTTGTCCACGAAGTCCCCCACCACCGCGCCAAGCGGGCGCGTGAGAATGAAGGCGCTCCAGAACAGGATCGTGTGAGAAATCCTGGTCCGGAAGTAGGCCGCCGCGACGAGCGCCAACAGGATCCCGAAGATGAGTGCCCCGCCTCGATACCCGAGTCCTGCCGAATCCGCCGTCCAATCGCCCAGTGCCGTGCCCAGAGTCTGGGAGAACATGATCGTGACCCAGTAGAAGATCTCGGCTCTCGGGGTTTGAATCGAAGCCACGGACACAGAGCCCATCGACCGGTGCCAGACAAAGAGCGAAGTCATCAGCAGCGCGAACAGCAGCGCCGTGCCCCCCGCATATCCGATCCCCAGCGAACGATCCGCGAAATCGGCCAGCGTCGTGCCCACGGTGGTTGTCGCGATGATGGTGGCCCAGTACAAGAACGGTTGAAACCGGGTCGCCTTGATTTGCGAAGCCACCGCGAGCAGGAAGACCGCCGCAAAGATGGCTGTGGCAACAAGGTAGCCCAGGTTCAGCGACATCGAGACGGCGTCGCCGCCCGTCTCGCCGAGCGTCGTGGCGGCGATCTTGATGATCCAGAAGAGCAGCGTGACCTCGGGGACCTTGCTCACCGCTATTGCGGCCGATCTGCCGTCACTGCTCATTGATTCGTCCTCTGCGTGTGTGCATCTGGGCCGGCGGATCTTGCCACCGGAGCAGAAGTTTGTTCGGAGGATGGACGGGCTACTCCACCGTGACGCTCTTCGCCAGGTTGCGCGGCTTGTCGACATCGGTGCCGCGCGCGCAGGCCGTGTGGTAGGCGAGCAGCTGCAGCGGCACCACGTGCAGGATCGGCGACAGCGCGCCGTAGTGCTCGGGCATGCGGATCACGTGCAGGCCTTCGCCGGACTCGATGCGCGTGTCGGCGTCGGCGAACACGAACAGCTCGCCGCCGCGCGCACGCACTTCCTGCAGGTTGCTCTTGAGCTTTTCGAGCAGTGCGTCGTTCGGCGCGACCGTGACGACCGGCATCTCGGCCGTGACGAGCGCGAGCGGGCCATGCTTGAGTTCGCCGGCCGGGTAGGCCTCGGCGTGGATGTAGCTGATCTCCTTCAGCTTCAGCGCGCCCTCGAGCGCGATCGGGTAGTGCATGCCTCGGCCGAGGAACAGGGCGTTCTCCTTGCGCGCGAATTCCTGCGACCAGGCGATCACCTGCGGCTCCAGCGCGAGCACGGCCTGCACGGCCAGCGGCAGGTGACGCAGCGCCTTCAAGTGCGCGGCCTCCTGCGGCTCGCTCAGGTGGCCGCGCGTCTGCGCCAGCGCCAGCGTCAGCAGGAACAGCCCGACGAGTTGCGTGCTGAAGGCCTTGGTCGATGCGACGCCGATCTCGACGCCGGCGCGCGTGATGTACGCGAAGCGGCATTCGCGCACCATCGCACTGGTCGCGACGTTGCACACCGTCAGCGTGTGCGGCATGCCGAGCGAGCGCGCGTGCTTCAGCGCTGCCAGCGTGTCGGCGGTCTCGCCGCTCTGCGTGATCGTGACGACGAGGGTGCGCGGGTTCGGCACGCTGTCGCGGTAACGGTATTCGCTCGCGACCTCGACGCTGGTCGGGATCTTCGCGATGCTCTCGAGCCAGTACTTCGCGACCGAGCCGCTGTAGTAGCTGGTGCCGCAGGCCAGGATCAGCACCGAGTCGACCTCCCTGAAGACGCCGTGCGCGCCATCGCCGAACAGCTCGGGCGAGATGCCGGGCACCGCGTCGAGCGTGTCGGCGATCGCCTTGGGCTGCTCGAAGATCTCCTTCTGCATGTAGTGGCGGTAGGGCCCCAGCTCGGCGGCGCCGCTGTGCGCGATCACGGTCCGCACCTCGCGCTGCACCGGCTGGTAGCGGCCGTTCGCGCCGCGCTGGCTGATCCAGTGCTTGCCGATCTGCAGGTCGACGACGTCGCCCTCCTCGAGGTAGACGATCTGGTCGGTCACGCCGGCCAGCGCCATCGCGTCGGACGCGAGGAAGGTCTCGCCGCGGCCCACCCCGAGCACCAGCGGCGACCCCTCGCGGGCGCCGACCACGCGCTGCGGTTCGTCGCGGCAGAACACCGCGATCGCGAACGCGCCGCGCAGCCGCACGACCGCGCGCTGCACCGCGTCGAACAGGTCGCCGTCGTAGAGCTGGTCGACGAGGTGGGCGATCACCTCGGTGTCGGTCTGGCTGCTGAACACGTAGCCGCGCGCCACGAGCTCGGCGCGCAGTTCGTCGTGGTTCTCGATGATGCCGTTGTGCACGAGCGCGATGCGGCCGGCCTGCGCCGTGCCGCCGCTCACGGCGACCGCGGCGTCCGACACGCCCGGGCCGCGGCTGAAGTGCGGGTGCGCGTTGTGCACCACCGGCGCGCCGTGGGTGGCCCAGCGCGTGTGCGCGATGCCGGTGCCGGACTGGATCGCGTCGCGCGCGACCTCGGCCTCGAGTTCGGCGACGCGCGCGGTGCTGCGGGCGCGGCGCAGTTCGCCGCCCTGGTGGACCGCGACGCCGCAGGAGTCGTAGCCGCGGTATTCCAGGCGCTTCAGGCCCTCGATCAGGATCGGGACGATGTTTCGGGTGCCGACGGCACCGACGATTCCGCACATGGTGGCTTGCTCCTTCGAAGACAGGGCTGAATCGTAGAAGTCGAACGCAGGTCAATGGTTGCGTAGATCGCGTATATTCGAAGGATAATTTCAGATATATAAATAAAT
>JAYSLR010000313.1:0-1523 GCA_043725365.1 Rhizobacter sp.
CTACATGCAGATCCTGAGCGCCGAGTTCTGCGCGTTCCTGAAGGGCCGCGCGATCAACATCCACCACAGCTTCCTGCCCAGCTTCAAGGGCGCGAAGCCGTACTACCAGGCGCACGAGCGTGGCGTGAAGCTGATCGGCGCGACCGCGCATTACGTGACCGCCGAGCTCGACGAGGGCCCGATCATCGAGCAGGACGTCGAGCGCGTCGACCACTCGCGCAGCCCCGAGGATTTCACGGCCGTGGGCCGCGATGTCGAAAGCGTGGTGCTGGCGCGCGCGGTGCGCTGGCATGTCGAGCACCGGGTGCTGCTCAACGGGCGCAAGACCGTCGTTTTCACCTGAGGAGCGACGATGGCCCGCCCCAAACCCGCCGCGCCGCTCGCCTCGCCCGACGAGATCGAGCAGCAGTTCTACGAGGCGCTGCAGCGCGGCGACCTGGATCGCCTGATGGCGGTGTGGTCCGACGACGAGGAGATCAGCTGCGTGCACCCGGGCGGCCCGCGCGTGGTCGGCGCGACCGCGATCCGCAGCGCGTTCGAGGCCATCTTCGCGAACGGCGCGGTCAACGCCCGGCCCGAGAAAGTGCGCCGGTTGCAGACGCACGCGTGCTCGGTGCACAGCGTGCTCGAGCACATCCGGATCATGACGACCGAGGGCCCGCAATCGGGCTGGGTCGTGGCGACCAACGTCTACCTGAAGGGCGCGCAGGGCTGGCGGCTGGTCTCGCACCACGCCAGCCCGGGCACGCCGCGCGAGGTGCAGGAGATCGTCGAGGCGGCCTCCGTATTGCACTGATCCCGGGCCGATGCAGATGCAGCAGTACCGTGCGCCGCGCTGGCTGATCGGCGGCCATGCGCAGACGATCTGGCCGGCGCTGTTCTCGAAGCGCTTCGATGGGCCGGTGCCGAGCTTCGAGCGCGAACGCTGGGCCACGCCCGATGGCGACTTCATCGACGTCGATTGGCAAGGCAATGACCTGGATGCACCGCTGCTCGTGCTGTTCCATGGCCTCGAGGGCTCGTCGGCGAGCCACTACGCGCAGGCCTTCGCCCACTGGGCGCGCGGGCACGGCTGGCGCTTCGCGGTACCGCATTTCCGCGGCTGCTCGGGCGAACTGAACCGCGCGCCGCGCGCCTACCACTCGGGCGACTTCGAGGAGATCGGCTGGGTGCTGCAACGCATCCGCTCGCAGCACCGCGGCCGGATCGCCGCGGTCGGCGTCTCGCTCGGCGGCAACGCGCTGCTGCGCTGGGCCGAGGAGGCCGGCGAGCACGCGGCGCAGGTGGTCGGCGCGGTCGCGGCGGTCTCGTCGCCGGTCGATCTGGCCGCCGGCGGGCACGCCATCGGCGTCGGCTTCAACCGGCAGGTCTACACCCGCATGTTCCTGCGTACCATGAAGCCGAAGGCGCTGGCCAAGCTCGCGCAGCACCCCGGGCTGTTCGATCGCGACCGGTTGCTCGCGGCGCGCACGCTCTACGAGTTCGACAACGTCTTCACCGCGCCGCTGCACGGCTTTCGCGAC
>JAYSLR010000314.1:0-6357 GCA_043725365.1 Rhizobacter sp.
GATGGAGGCTCCGCGTCGGCGGCTGCTGCGAGAAGGCGCGTGGGCTCTTCAGCCGCTCGATGCGCAGCTCGCGCAGCAGCTTGTCCTCGTACAGGTGCGAGGTGTGGTTCAGGCCGTCGGGCTGGTCCGGCACCAGCGGCACCCAGTAGTACGCGTCGTCGGTGAAGAGCGCGTTCCATTCCTCGTAGCGCTTGTCGTCCAGCAGGCGCGCTTCGCGCACGACGAAGTCGATCAACTGGCGCTCGGTGATGTTTGCCCCTCGCCCGATGCTTACATCGCGCGGCCCCCCGAGGGGGCGCGGGCCGGCTTGGGAGCGGCCCGGCGCTCGGCCCGCCTCATGCCTTGGCCCGCATCTTCGGCAGCGCCGGCCGCAGCGTCGCCGCGGCGCTCTTGATCGCCGCGCGGATGCGCGGATAGGTGCCGCAGCGGCAGATGTTGGTAATGCCTGCGTCGATGTCGGCGTCGCTCGGGTCGGGGTTCTTCGCCAGCAGCGCGGCCGTGGCCATCAGCATGCCGCTCTGGCAGTAGCCGCATTGCGGCACCTGGTGCGCGATCCACGCGGTCTGCAGCGGGTGCGGCTGCGCGGCGCTGCCGATCGCCTCGATCGTGACGATGCGCTTGCCGGCCACGGCCGCCAGCGGCGTGACGCACGAGCGCTGCGCTGCGCCGTCGACCAGCACGGTGCACGCGCCACAGGCCGCCACGCCGCAGCCGAACTTGGTGCCGGTGAGGTTCAGCACATCGCGCAGCGCCCACAGCAGCGGCATCGCCGGGTCGATCGCCGCATCGGCGAGCGTGCGGGTCTGGCCATTGATCGAAAGCTCCACGCGGTCTCCTGCTCGTTCGGGGCACATCGATTCTGCGGCATTTCGCCGACGCGCCGGCCCACCGTGCCCGGCCGTGGTCCACTGGCAGCTGGTCCGCATGCCCGATCCGCCATGAACACCTCCGCCCTCGCCCGCCTGCCCACCCACGGCGCCCCCGACCTGCTGTACCTGCTGTTCCACGGCGTCGGCGCGAGCGCTGCGCACATGGCACCGCTGGCGCAGCGCCTCGCGCAGGAGTACCCGCAGGCCGCGGTGCTGTGCCTGGACGCGCCGGACCGCTTCGATGCCGTGGCCGGCGCGACGGACGGTCGCCAGTGGTTCTCGATCCGCGGCGTCGACGAGGGCAACCGCGCCGGCCGCGTCGCCGCCGCACTGCCGCCCTTCGTCGCCACGGTCCGGGCGCTGCAGGCGCGCTTCGCGATGCCCTGGGAGCGCACCGCGCTGGCCGGCTTCTCGCAGGGCGCGATCATGGCGCTGGAAGCGGCGCAGGCCGAGCCGCGCCTGGCCGGCCGCGTGCTCGCGTTCGCCGGCCGCCATGCGAGCGCGCCCATGCACGCCCCGGTCGACACCACGGTGCACCTGTTCCATGGCCTCGCGGACGCGGTGATCCCGGCCGCCGCCGCGGTCGATTCCGCACAGACCCTGGTCGAGCTCGGTGCCGACGTCACCGCCGACGTGCTGCCCGACATCGGCCACGAACTGCACCCGGCGCTGATCGACCAGGCGATCGAACAGCTGCGCAGCTTCCTGCCGAAGAAGGTATGGCGCCAGGCGCTGAGCGAGGCGCCGGTGCTGCCGCGCACGGCCTCGAGCGACGAGCTCGGCGGATAGGGCCGCCCGTCAGCGCCGCGGCTGCAGCAGGTCCCGGAGCTCGCCGCAAACACCAGCCCGCGCTCGGCGAGCGCCTGCATGACCGGGGACATGCGTTCACGCCGGGTCCGTGATCTCAGCGCCTGACGAAGTACGGCACGGCCACCAGCGCCGCGCCGATGCCCGCCAGCAGCCAGCCGTTCGAGACGAAATACGGGAACGCCATCAGCGCGACCCCGCAGGCCAACGGCACGACCGCCTGCTGCTTCTTGCCGTAGACGAAGAAGCCCATTCCGATCGCGCCGAACAGGACGCCCCACACGAGCGACGCGGTGCTCAAGGCCGGCTCGCGATCACGCGCACGCTCATCCGGCGGCGGCCCCGGGTTGCGGGCCGTCGTAGCCTTCGATGATGACGAGATCGGCCGTCGACACCGGCAGCCGCAGCTTCATCACCGCCTGGTAGTCGGCCGAGTGCCAGCAGTCGAGCGCCGCCTGGTAGCTGGGGAACTCGATCACCGCGTTGCGCGTTCGGCTGCCGCCCTCGGGATTCTCGAACGCGCCGGCGCGCACCAGGAAGTGAGCGCCATGGCGGGCCAGCGGCCCGGCATTGGCGTTCACGTACGCCTTGTAGCGCTCGGGGTCCGCAATGTCGACGCGAACGATCCAGTATCCCTTGGGCATCGGTAGCTCCGGTGGCAGAAGTCGGGGAAGGGCCAGCCGTCATCGTAGTTCGCGCCGTGCCTGCAACGCAATCCGGGCACGCCTGCGACGCGGCGGCAGGGCCCGCGTCAGTCGGGCAGCACGCTGCAGATCTCGATCTGCGGGCCGCTGCGGGTGCGACGGAAGGCCAGCGCCGGAATGACCACCGGACGGTCCGCCGAGAGCAACGCCGGGAACGTGACGACGAACTGCTCGGGCGCCTCGGGCGGCACGCGCAGCGTCAGCTTGTACTGCGTCTGGAAGGCGTCGCTGCGGGCCGGGAAGATCGCGGTATCGGCCGCTTCGGCCGCGGCCCGGGGCCCGGGGCCCAGCACCCAGAACTCGGCGCGCGCGAGTTCCAGCGCGGGCCCCGCATCGCCGCGACCGAGCAGGAACCGGCCCCGCGCCACCAGCGGCCGCGCGCCTGCCGGCAGCAGGATGTTGACGACGATGGCCGGCTTGACCGGCGCCAGGCCTCGCAGATCGGTCGACACGCTGACGTAGGCCTCGCCGGGTGCCGGCAGCCGCGGCACATAGTTCTGCACCGGTTCGCCGCAACCCGGGCTCGGTTGCGCCGCGACCGGGGCCGTCGCCGCAATGGCCAGGGCCGCGAGCATCGCGCGGGTGCGCATCGGCGCCGGCGGCATCAGCAACGGGACACGACGCGCACGACGGTCTCGCAATCGTCGCGGAACCCCATCCGCCGGTAGAGCCGGTGCGCGCCGTCGTTGTCGCGCATGACATGCAGGAACGGTGTCTCGCCGCGCTGCATCTGGCGCCGGATCAGCTCGAGCATCAGCCGGCGCGCGAGCCCCCGGCCCTGAAAATCCGGGTGCGTGCACACGCCGCTCACTTCGCGCAGCGCGCCCGCCTGCATGCGCTCGCCGGCCATCGCCACCAGGCGCTCGCCGTCGAAGCAGCCGAGGTACTCGCCGAGCTCGATCGTGCGGGGGCCGAACGGCCCCGGCTGGGTGAGCTGCGTCAGCGCGAATGCCTGTGCCGCGTGCGGCAGGCCGAGCCGCGCCGGTGGCAGCGTCTCGTCGGCGGCCGGCGCGGCGGCGTCCCACACCATCCTGAACATCGTGCTCTCGGCATCGATGCGCCAGCCCGCGGGCGCAGCGCCCGTCCAGCCGCCGCAATAGAAGTGCTCGGCGGGATCGCAACAGGGCGCCAGCGCGGCGAAGTCGGGGTGCGTAGCGTCGGCGAATCCGAGGATCGGCGAGAAGCCCCGGGCATACCGCCGCGCGCCGCCGGCGCCCTCGGCGTAGCGCGCATGCGGCCCGGTCAGGGCATGCCAGAAGATGTTGTCGAGCAGGTGCTTCATGCGCCTGGGGGTGCGCGCGCCGGCTCCGCGCTCAGGCCTCGGGCCGATGGCAGACCGCCTCGACGTTGTGGCCGTCGGGGCCGATCACGAACGCGCCGTAGTAGTGGGGGTGGTACTGCGGGCGCAATCCCGGCGCGCCGTTGTCCCGGCCGCCCGCCGCCAGCGCGGCGCGATGGAAGGCACGGACCTGCTCGCGATTCGCGGCCGCGAACGCGAGGTGCATCGGCGCCGGTTTGTCGCTCGTCTGATGCAGCCAGAGCGACGGCTTTCCCTTGGGTCCGATGCCCAGGCCGTGTTCGCCTTCCATCACGATGCCGATGCCGAGCGGTTCGAGCGCCGCCAGGAAGAACGCCTTGCTCGCGGCATAGTCGCTGACGCCAAAGCCGATGTGATCGAACATGGTGACTCCCTGCGGTCGGTGGACGAGCGGCCAGCGGCCGTTCAACGCAAGGCCGCGCCGCGCACCGGCGAGACCGGCAGGTGCTCACGACGCACCAGAAACTCCTCGGCCGGCGTGCCGGCCTTCATGCGGGCGAGCCAGTCTTCCGGGTCGTACTCGACGCCGATCGGGTTGGCGTCGAATCCGGGGCCGTGCATGAACGCATTCGCCTCCTCGTTCGACGCACAGCAGTCGACCTGGAACTCCATCTGGTTCCCGTCGGGGTCGCCGTAGTACATCGACACGGTGATCCCGTGATGGATGCACCAGTACGGCAGGATGCCCTGCGCCTTCAGCTGCTCGTAGTTGTCGAACAGCTCGGCGACGGATCGGTAGGTGTAGGCCACGTGATCGACGCCGATCGCGCCCTGACGGTCGTACTCGCTGCCGCCGGGCTGCAAGACGGCCAGGTTCACGAACGCGAACCGGTGGTGTTCGTCGTCGTAGGTCAGAAAGGCCAGCACCGGATTGCGGTACTGCACCTTGGCGTCGAAGACGCTCTCGTACCAGCGCACCATCTCCTCGAAGCGGCGCGTCCGGTACACGACATGGACAAACTTGGCAGGGCGGATTCGCGACATCGGGGGTTCTCCCGGCTGGTGGAGGAAATGGCTCAGGACTTGCGGCCCAGGACCAGAAGCAGGCCGCCGACGACGATGGCGCCGACACCCGCCCACATCGGAACGTCGACCGTCTTCTTCTCCTTCACCGCCAGCTCGATCGGGCCGAGCTTCACGGCCGTCGTGTCCTTGGTGTAGCTGAAGCCACCGTACAGCAGCGCCAACGCGCCGGCAACGATCAGCACGATCGCGACGATCCTTGTCCCGTTCATCTTCGCTTCTCCCTGTTGTTGATGGCATTCTGCGCCCGCCCGCCCGCCCGCCGAACCCGACGCCGGGTTCGCGCACAGAGGTCGAGGCAGCGGGGCTCAGGTCCCTTCGGGCCGGAGCAGGGCGGCGGCGGCCTCGGCCGCGGACAGCACCGCTGCGAACGATCCGTTCAGCGCGGCCATGAAGGCCGCCTGCACCGCGGAGGCCGGCACGGTCTGGCCGCCGAAGGCGAGCTCCCGGGTGGCGCACGCATCGTGCGCCACCGTGCACGCGAAGCCGAGATCGGCCGCCGCCCGCACCGAGGTGTCGACGCACATGTGGGTCATCATGCCGGCGATCACCAGCCTGGTGACGTCGGCCGCGCGCAGCGTGTCGAGCAGCACGGTGTCGCGAAAGCTGTTGGGGAAGTTCTTGGTCACGACCGCTTCGCCCGACGCGGGCAGCACGCTCGAATGGATGTCGACCCCCGGTGTGTTCGGGCGAAAGAAGGTCGCCGTCGGTCGAACCGACAGGTGCTGGACATGAAAGACCGGCCACGCCATCTCGCGAAATCGGGCCAGCAGCGATGCGGCCTGTGCCGATGCGCGATCGGCACCGACCAGTTCCATCGCGCCGCCCGGGAAGTAGTCGTTCTGGATATCGATGAGCAGCAGGGCAGTGCGCATTGATTTCGGCTCCGTGGAAGAAAGGGGGGCAAGGCCCGGGGCAGATGACGACGGGAGCGGACCGCTCACGTCGGGGCTGACGGCACCAGCCCGTACCGGCTCATGACCGCCACCAGCGCGGCCTTGTCCGGCGGGCCGCCGGCGTTGACCACGGCAGCGACATCCTTGAAATACTGGGCCCCGATGTCCGGCGACAGGACGATCAACGCGCGCGCGACACTGCCGAACGGGTTGGAGAACGCGTGCGCGGTGCCGCGTGGCGTGCGCATGCTCTGCCCCGGCGTGAGATCGCGCGTCTCGGCGCCCACCGAGTAGCGAAGCGTGCCCTCCAGGACATAGACGATCTCTTCGTTGTTCGAGTGGCTGTGCGGCGGCGGGACGTTCGAGGCCGGCGGCACGGTGAGTTCGAACATGCCCAGGCTCGCCGTCTGCGAGCCGTCGATGAGGTAGCGGATGCCGAGTTGTCCGGCCTTGATGTCAATCGCGTTCATGGTGTGGTGCCGGTGGGGTCGAGAAGCGAGTGTGACACCTGATGCCGGCAATTTGAAGTGGGCGCAGCGACCCATCGCGGCCACGTGCGCAGCAGGTTCGATGAAAGAAGTTCGCGTCCGCGACGACGAACGGGTTCGGACGCAGCTGAGCTCGCTCGGCCGCTCTGACCCATCGGGCATACCTGCCACTCACATCAACCATCACGTTTAGGAACTCACCATGAACAAGATCGCTGCCGCGCTGCTGTCCTCCTGCATGCTCCTCGCCAC
>JAYSLR010000315.1:0-8486 GCA_043725365.1 Rhizobacter sp.
CAGGCGCGCGTCGCGGCGAGCGAGGCCAGGCACAGCGGCGAGATCCGCGTCTGCGTCGAGGCCGGCCTGCCGATGAGCTATCTGCGGCGCGATGCCACCGTGCGCGAACGCGCGGTGGCGATGTTCGGCAAGCTGCGCGTCTGGGACACCGAGCACAACAACGGCGTGCTGATCTACCTGCTGCTGGCCGAACACGCGATCGAGATCGTCGCCGACCGCGGCCTGGTGCGGCGTGTCGACGCAGCGCGCTGGCAGCAGATCGCCGCGATGATGGGCACCGCGTTCCAGGCCGGGCAGTTCGAGGCCGGGTTGAACCATGCGGTCGATGCGGTCGACGCGTTGCTGGTGCAGCACTACGCGCTCGCACCCGGCGAGGCGAACCCGAACGAGCTGCCCGACGCGCCGTACCTGCGCTGAGGTGAGACGCGATTCCGGTTCGCACGGGCAAAGGCGCACCGCGCCTCACGTGCCCGCGCTGATCGCCAATGCCGGTCGAGCGTGCGACAGCCTTGCGCCCGGACTCCGCTATCCCGCCGCCACGATCACATGCGCCTGAATCTTTCCGGCCACCGGGCCTTCGCCATGGCGGCTGGCGATCGCCTCCGTCGCGCGGTCCGTGGCGAGCTGAAGCAAGCCGGCGTCGCGCGCCTCGATTTCGTTGCGCAGCGGCGTTCCCTGGCAATAGGCGGTGGCGACTTCGCGTGCCGAGGGCGCGCGACTCACCTCTGCGCGCGTCTCGATCTGGATGTCGGCGAACCCCGCGCGGCTCAATTCCTCGCGGATCCGTGCGACATCGTGATAGCCGTGCGGCGTGCGGGCGAGAAATCGCGGCGGGTCGTGCGCAAACACCGCGGCGACGGCGTTGGTGACGTCGTCGGCAAACGCGTTCTCTTCGATGCGGTCCCAGACATTGAAGACAAAGCGCCCGCCCGGCCTCAGCACGCGACGCGCCTCGGCGTAGCCGGCGACCCGGTCGGGGAAAAACATCGCGCCGAACTGGCAGCAAACGACGTCGAACGAGGCATCCTCGAACGGCAGGTCCAGCGCGTCCGCCTGCCGCCACTCGATACGGGTATCGGCCCCCTGCCGGGTGGCGGCATAGTCGAGCATGGGCTGGTTGAGGTCGGTCACCACGTAGCGCGCGTCCGCGCTGAGTCTTGGCGCGAGCGCCCGCGTGACCACGCCGCTGCCGGCCGCCGTCTCGAGCACCGAGCCGGGCGAGGCGGCGGCGACAAGCTCCGCCAGGCCGGCGGCATAGGCCTCGAAGATCAGGGGGACCATCAGCGTGTCGTAGAACTTCGGGATCGAGCCCGCGAACACCTTGTCGCTCTCAGCCATGTGACCCCCTTGAAAGCTCTGAACGGCGCCCTTGACCCCCCATTCCAGAGCGAGCCAGGCCTCTCCACCGAGTCCGCCGCCTGGTTGGGCCTTGGCGACGATGCGCTATGGTGGCCGCGCACGCCAGCCTCGTCAACGTCGTCCTGCGGTCTCTTCCATCCTGCATGCCGGCCACCTTGCCTGACATTCCCGCCCGCGTAACGTGGCAGCGCTGTCGCGGTGATGCTGCGAATGGCGGTTGTCGGGCGAGCAATCTCAGCCGCCGTAGGGCCGTAGGGGTCGGGAGCCGTCGCTCAAGCGCGGCGTGGTGGAGCCGCTGAGGGGAGCCAGCTCAGTTGGGATGCGCGTCGGCGCTCGCCTCTGCGGGCTGCGTGCGCACCGCCCACACGACGCCGGCGACCAGCAGTGCCACGCCGATCAGCGTCTCGATCTGCGGCCAGCTCTTGCGCAGCATGAACGCATAGCTCAACGCGGCCAGCGTCTCGAACACGATCAGCTGGCCCGACAGCGTCGGCGGCAGGCGCTGGCTCGCTTCGTTCCAGCACAGCGTACCGAGCCACGAGGCGAACAGGCCGATCGCGAACATCAGCCCGACGAACTCGGCGGCGCGCGGGCCGAACGGCATCTCGAACGGCGCGCCGCTCGCGCTGTTCCAGGCCCAGGTCAGCGCGTAGCCGAGCAGCGCCAGCGGCAGCGTCGTCAGCCCCTGGGCGGTGGCCCAGCCGCGCGGGCTGCGGTCCGGGTGCGCGCGCAGCCATTCGGCGTTGCGGATCGGGTACCAGGTCCAGCAGGCGACCGCACCGGCCGCGAGCAGCCCGCCGAGCGCGTAGCGCGCGAGGTCGGCATCCGGGTCGGCCTTCAGCTGCGCGAGTTCGACGTGGTTGACGAGCCCGATGCCGAGCGCGATCAGCACGAGCGACGGCAGCAGCCGCCGCCACGCCAGCGGCGCCTCGGCGCGCGCGCCCGGCGCCGCGCGCCGCAGCTTCGAGGTGATCGCGATCACCACCGGCAAGGTGCCGATGATCATCGTCGGCAACGGCCCGCCGGCGCGCTGGATGCTGCTGGCGAGGAACAGGTAGTAGACGATGTTGCCGAGCAGCGCGAGCCTCAGCGCCTCGGTCCAGTCGGCGCGCGTCAGCTGCTTCAGCCGAGCGCGGTCGAACCACGCCAGCGGCAGCGCGATCAGCCCGAATGCGAGGTAGCGGCCGAACGACTGCAGCGTCGCGGGGTACTCCGGCAGCAGCAGCGGACCGACGAAGACCAGCCCCCACATCAGGCCGGCGGCAAGGGCGAACAGGATTCCGGAGGCGAGCGGTGCGCTGAACATGGCCGCCAGTGTCGCCGACGGCCGGCGTGCTCCGTGCCGGATCAGCCCGGCGAGGGACCCGTCGACCCCGCGGCGGCCTGCCGCGCAGCCGCATCCCAGCCGCCGCCCAGCGCGCGGATCAATCCGACCGTTGCCTGGTACTGTGCGGCGCGCACCTGCAGCGCCTCGCGCCGGTTCGCGAGCTCGCTGCGGCGTGCGTCCAGCAGCTCGAGCTGGCTGACGTAGCCGTTGCGGTAGCGCGAGGTCGACAGTACCGTCGCGCGGCTTGCCGAATCGACCGCCCGGGCCTGCGCGCTGGCCTGGTCGGCGAGCAGCCGCAGCGCCGAGAGCTGGTCCTCGACCTCGCGGAACGCGACCAGCACCTGCTCGCGGTAGCCCGCGGCGGCCGCGTCCCACTGCGCGTTCGCGTTCTGCAGCCCGGCCTCGCGGCGGCCGCCGTCGAACAGCGGCAGCGACAGCAGTGCGCCGATGCCCCACGAGCGCGCCGACCACTTGAACAGGTCGCCGAGGTCGGTCGACGCGAAGCCGCCCGCGGCGGTCAGCGATACGTCCGGGAACCATGCCGTCTGCGCGACGCCGACGCGCGCCTGCGCGGCCTGCATCGCGCGCTGCGCCGCGGCCACGTCAGGCCGGCGCGCGAGCACCGTGCTCGGCACGCCGGGCGGCACCTGCGGCAGCGTGCCGGTCCAGTCGGCCGGCGTCAGCGCCAGCGCGCTCGGCGGTTCGCCGAGCAGCACCGCCAGCGCGTGCTCGAGTTCGGCGCGGCGGCGGTCCAGCGCGAGCGCCTGCGATTCGGTGGCCGCGACCTCGGTGCGCACGCGCGCGAGGTCGAGTTCGGCAACGTCGCCGGCCTGGTAGCGGTGCTCTGTCAGACGCAGCGTGTCGCGATAGGCGTCGACCGTCTCGCGCACCAGCGCACGCTCGGCATCGAGCGCGCGCAGCCCGAAGTAGGTCTGCGCGACGTCCGACTGCACCAGGAGCCGCGTGCTCTGCACCAGCGCCTCGCGCGACTGCGCGTCGAGCGCGGCGGCGTTGCTGGCCTTCGCGAGACGGCCGAACAGGTCGGGCTCGTACGAGGCACCGACGCCGGCGTTCAGCACGGTGCCGGGCACGGTCGTGCCGAACGCGGGGCTGGCGGTCTGGCGCGCCGCGCCGACGCTCAGGCCGAGTTGCGGCGCTCGGTCCGCATCGGTGGCGCGAACCAGGGACCGCGCCTGCGCGAGCCGCGCCGCGGCGAGCTGGATGCCGGTGTTGCTGCGGTCGGCGCGCGCGATCAGCTCGTCGAGTTGCGGGTCGGCGAAGGCCTTCCACCATTGCCCGCGCGGCTGTGCCTCGGCGGGCTGGACCGCGGCCCAGCGCCCGTCGAGTTCCTTGAATGCGACCGGCGTGACCGGCGCGGTGGTCGGTTCGAACGCCGGCGCCGTCGCACAGCCGGCGAGCACCAGCGCCGCGAGCAGCGGGGCCAGCGTCCAGCGGCGTGCCAATGTCAGGGATTCCTTGTTCATGAGTCGTCCTTCAAGCGAGGCTGCGTTCATTCGGGGAAGCGCACCGGCGCCGCCGGTTGCGGGCTGAGCGCGTGGCTCGCACCGCCGCCGCCGATCGCCGCGTCGGGGTCGACGTGCGGCACGTCGCCATGCAGCTTCAGCGGCCGGTTGCCGGTCAGGCGGCGCAGCAGCACGTAGAACACCGGGGTCAGGAAGATGCCGAACGCGGTCACGCCGATCATCCCGAAGAACACCGCGATGCCCATCGCGTGGCGCATCTCGGCGCCGGCGCCGGTGGCGAGCACCAGCGGCAGCACGCCCATCACGAACGCCATCGAGGTCATCAGGATCGGGCGCAGCCGCAGGCGGCTCGCCTCGATCGCGGCCTGGACCGGCGTTCGGCCCGCGAACTCGAGCTCGCGCGCGAACTCGACGATCAGGATCGCGTTCTTCGCACTCAAGCCCACGAGCACCATCAGGCCGATCTGCGTGAAGACGTTGTTGTCGCCGTCGGTCAGCCACACGCCGGTCATCGCGGCGAGCAGCCCCATCGGCACGACAGCCAAGATCGCCAGCGGCAGCGTCAGGCTCTCGTACTGTGCCGCCAGCACCAGGAACACCAGCAGGATCGCGATCGGGAAAATCAGCGCGGCCGAGTCGCCGGCCAGGATCTCCTGGTAGGTCAGGTCGGTCCACTCGTAGCCGATGCCGGGCGGCAGCGTCTCGGCGGCGATGCGCTTGATCGCATCCTGCGCCTGGCCCGACGAGTAGCCGGGCGCGGGGCCGCCGTTGATGTCGGCGGTCAGGAAGCCGTTGTAGCGCATCGCGCGTTCCGGGCCGAAGCTTGGCGTGACCTTCATCAGCGCCGCGAGCGGCACCATCTCGCCGCTGGCCGAGCGCACCTTCAGCGCGCCGATGTCCTCGGCGCGGGCGCGGTAGGCGGCGTCGGCCTGCACGCGCACCGAATACGTCCGGCCGAACTTGTTGAAATCGTTCGCGTACAGGCTGCCGAGGTAGATCTGCATCGTGTCGAACACGTCGGTGATCGGCACGCCGAGCTGGCGCGCCTTGGTGCGGTCGATGTCGGCGTACAGCTGCGGCACATTGACCTGCCAGCTCGAGAACAGACCGGCCAGCTCGGGCGTCTGGTAGGCCTTGGCCATGAACGCCTTCTGCGCCGCGTCGAGCGCCTCGAAGCCGAGCGACGCGCGGTCCTCGAGCTGCAGCTTGAAGCCGCCGGTCGTGCCAAGACCCTGCACCGGCGGCGGCGGGAAGATCGCGATGAACGCGTCCTGGATCTGGCCGAACTGCTGGTTCAGCGCACCGGCGATCGCGCCGGCGCTCAGCGCCTTGCCCTTGCGCTGGTCGAAGTCCTTCAGCGTGACGAAGACGATGCCCGAGTTCGAGCTGTTCGTGAAGCCGTTGATCGACAGCCCCGGGAACGTGACCGCGTGCTCGACGCCGGGCTGCTTCGTGACGATCCCGTCCATCCGGCGCATGACTTCTTCGGTGCGATCGAGCGTGGCGCCGTCGGGCAGCTGCGCGAAGCCGATCAGGTACTGCTTGTCCTGCGCCGGCACGAAGCCGTGCGGCACGAGCCGGAACACGCCGACGGTGGCCGCCGCCAATGCAAGGTAGACGACGAACATCAGCGCCTTGCGCGAGATCGCGCCCTTCACGCCGCCGCTGTACGCGTTCGCACCGCGCAGGAACAGCGCGTTGAAGCCACGGAAGAAGGGGCCGAGCACGCGGTCCATGGCGCGCGTCAGCGCGTCCTTCGGCGCGCCGTGGCCCTTCAGCAGCAGCGCGGCCAGCGCCGGCGACAGCGTCAGCGAGTTGATCGCCGAGATCACGGTCGAGATCGCGATCGTCAGCGCGAACTGGCGGTAGAACTGCCCCGTCAGCCCGCTGATGAACGCGAGCGGCACGAACACCGCGACGAGCACCAGCGCGATCGCGATGATGGGCCCCGAGACCTCGCGCATCGCGCGGTAGGTCGCCTCGCGAGGCGACAGGCCGCTCTCGATGTTGCGCTCGACGTTCTCGACCACGACGATCGCGTCGTCGACGACGATGCCGATGGCCAGCACCAGACCGAACAGACTCAGCGCGTTGATCGAGAACCCGAACACGCTCATCACCGCGAACGTGCCCACCACCGCGACCGGCACCGCCAGCAGCGGGATGATCGACGCGCGCCAGGTCTGCAGGAACAGGATCACGACCAGCACGACGAGCGCGATCGCCTCGAGCAGCGTGTGCACCACCGACTCGATCGACGCGCGCACGAACTGCGTCGGGTCGTAGACGATCTCGTAGCTCACGCCTTCGGGCATCGCCTTCCTGATGTCTTCCATCGTCGCGCGCACGCCGTTGCTGATCGCGATCGCGTTGCTGCCCGGCGCCGCGAAGATCGGCACCGCGACCGCGTCCTTGTTGTCGAGAAGCGAGCGCAGCGAGTAGTCGGCCGCGCCGAGCTCGATGCGCGCGACGTCGCGCAGGCGCGTGATCGCGCCGTCGGCCCCGGTCTTGACGATGATGTCGCCGAACTCCTCCTCGTTCTGCAGCCTGCCCTGTGCGTTGACCGAGAGCTGCACGTCGATGCCCTGCAGCCCCGGCGACGCGCCGATCACGCCGGCGGCGGCCTGCACGTTCTGCTCGCGGATCGCCGCGACCACGTCGCTCGCCGACAGCCCGCGGTTCGCGACCTTCTGCGGGTCGAGCCAGACGCGCATCGAGTAGTCGCCCGAGCCGAACAGCTGCACATCGCCGACGCCGGGCACGCGCGCAAGCCGGTCCTTGACGTTGAGCACCGCGTAGTTGCGCAGGTAGGTCATGTCGTAGCGGCCGTTCGGCGACAGCAGGTGCACGACCATCGTCAGGTCGACCGAGCTCTTCACGGTCGTGATGCCCAGGCGGCGCACTTCCTCCGGCAGGCGCGCCTCGGCACGCGCGACGCGGTTCTGCACCAGTTGCTGCGCCTTGTCGGGGTCGGTGCCGAGCTTGAAGGTGACGGTCAGCGTCATCAGCCCGTCGGTTGTCGCCTGGCTGCTCATGTAGAGCATGCCCTCGACGCCGTTGATCTGCTCCTCGATCGGCGTGGCCACGGTCTCGGCGATCACCTTCGGGTTCGCGCCCGGGTAGGTCGCGCGCACGACGATCGAGGGTGGCACGACCTCCGGGTACTCGGAGATCGGCAGCCCGCGCACCGCGATCAGGCCGCCGAGGAAGATCAGCAGCGACAGCACGCCGGCGAAGATCGGCCGATCGATGAAGAATTTCGAAAGGTTCATGAGGGGTTCCTGCTCTTATGAGCGCGGTGCCGCGTCGCGCGCAGCCTCGGCCTTGATTTCCATCGCCACCGGCTGCGGCGCCACCAGGGCACCCGGGCGCACGCGCTGCAGCCCGTTGACGATGACGCGCTCGTCCGGCTTCAGACCCGCGGTCACGATGCGCAGGCCGCCGACGTTCGCGCCGAGCGTGACTTCGCGATAGGCGGCCCGGTTGTCGGCGCCGACGACCATCACGTACTTCTTGTTCTGGTCGGTGCCGACCGCGCGCTCGCTCACCAGCAGCGCCGGCGTGGCCTTGACCTGACCCATGCGCAGCCTCGCGAACTGGCCCGGGATCAGGCGACCGTCGGCGTTGTCGAACACCGCGCGCGCGCGAACGGTGCCGCTTCTCGCGTCGACCTGGTTGTCGACGAGCTGCAGGTGGCCGACGTAGGGTGTCGCGTCGGTGTCGGACGTGCCCATCTGCACCGGGATCTTCTCAAGTTGAGAGCGCGCGCTTGCGCCGCTCGGCAGATCGCGCAGCGCGCGCGTCACGACCTGCTCGTCGGCATCGAAGCTGGCGTAGATCGGGCTGACCGACACCAGCGTCGTCAGCACCGGTGCGCCCGGGCCGGCGGCGACCAGGTTGCCGACCGTGATCTCGAGGCGGCCCACGCGGCCGGCGACCGGTGCCCGCACCTGGGTGTAGCCGAGGCTCAGCCGCGCGCTCTGCAATGCGGCCTGAGCGGCGCGCAGGTTCGCGTCGGCCTCGCGTTGTGCGTTGATGCGCTCGTCGGCCTCGCGCTGCGCGATCGCGCGCTCGGCGAGCAGGCGCTGAGCACGCTCGTACTCGCTGTGCGTGTACGAGACGCGTGCTTGCGCCGCGGCGACCTGGGCCTCGGCGCGCTCGACCTCGGCCGCGTACGGAGCGGGGTCGATCGTCAGCAGCAGATCGCCCTTCCTGACCAGCACGCCTTCGCGAAAGTGCACGGCCTGCACGGTGCCGGCGACGCGCGGGCGGATGTCGACCCGCTCGACGGCTTCGAGCCGGCCCGAGAATTCGTC
>JAYSLR010000316.1:0-3221 GCA_043725365.1 Rhizobacter sp.
CAACGTCGTGAACCAGAAGCTTGCTTTGCGGCTGCTACAGCAGATGGGCTATCGCGCCGACCTGGCGAGCAACGGCATCGAAGCGATCGAGTGCATCGAGCGCCAACCTTACGACGTGGTGCTGATGGACGTGCAGATGCCCGAGATGGACGGCCTGGAGGCGACGCGTCGCATCACGCGGCGCTGGACTGCGCACGAACGGCCGCGCATCGTCGCCATGACCGCCAATGCCATGCAAGGCGACCGCGAGCAATGCCTGGCCGCGGGCATGGACGACTACATCACCAAGCCGATCCGCGTCGACCAGCTGGTCACATCGCTGACCGGGACCCCAGCTCGCACCGACGCATAGGACCCCACGCCCATGAGCCACGCCGTGATCGACCCTCACACCTTCGACGAGCTGCAGGCCAACGCCGGCGCGGACTTCGTGGCCGAGCTGGTGGACACTTTCGCCGAGGAAGCGCCGCCGCTGCTGACTGAAATGCGCAGCGCACTGGCGGCTGGCGCGGCCGAGCGCTTCCGGCGCGCAGCCCATTCGCTCAAGAGCAACGGCAGCACCTTCGGCGCCACCCGGCTCGCCGCCATGGCGCGCGCCCTCGAGCTCGAAGGCCTTCCAGCAAGTGCAGCTCCCGTGGACGCGCTTGTACAGGAATTCGAGACCACGCTCGCGGCCTTGCAAACCCTGGCGCGGCCATGAACGCGGGCGCGCCCGGGGCCGGACAATTCGGCCGGTTCGAGATCCTGATCGCGGAGCGCCGGCTTCACGTCGATGGTCAGCCCGTGGCGCTCGGCAGCCGCGCCTTCGACCTGCTGGCCGCGCTGGTGACCCGACGCGACCGGGTCGTGCCCAAGGACGAGCTGATCGACGTGGTCTGGCCCGGCCTGGTGGTCGAGGACAACAACCTCCAGGTGCAGATCTCCGCCTTGCGCAAGGTGCTGGGCGTGCAGGCGATCGCCACGGTTCCCGGGCGCGGCTACCAGTTCACTGTCGCCACGGTGGTGCCGGGTTCGTCCGCTGCAAACGCCGTTGAAGCCAACGCCTCGCGCATGCGCGGGCGCGTGGGCGCAGGTGCGCCGCACAAGTCGCGACTGCTGGTGGCCGACGACAACAAAGTCAACCGCCTGCTGCTGTGCCGCTCGCTCGAGCTGATGGGCCACGAAGTCGAGAGTGCCGACAACGGCCGCACTGCCCTCGAGAAGCTGCGCAGCGGGCGCTTCGACATGCTGCTGCTCGACCTGGAGATGCCCGAGATGGATGGCTTCGCCCTGCTCGAGCAACGCGCCGCGGACCCTGCGCTGCACGAACTGCCGGTGATCGTGACCAGCTCGCTCGAAGGCGCAGCCCAGGTGGCGCGCTGCATCAAGCTGGGTGCCGACGACTACCTGCACAAGCCGGTGAACCCGGTGCTGCTGAAGGCGCGGGTCGATTCGAGCCTGGAGCGCAAGCGCTTGCGCGACCGGCAACGCGAGCTCGTCGCCCGACTGGGCCCCGACGATCCGCAGGCCGCCGACGGGGTGCCCGGCGGTCGGCGCACAGAAGCAACGCTCCTGGTTGCCGGCCTGCGCGGCTTCGACACTCTGGCGTCGTCGCAGCCGGCGCAGGAGACGCTCGAGCTCCTGAGCAACTGGAGCACGCTGATGCTCGACGCCATCGAGGGTCAGGGCGGCCTGGTGAATCAGATCACGGGCGACGGCATGAGAGCGGTGTTCGGCGCGCCCGAGCCTGTGCGCAGCAGCGGTGGCGCGCCATGGGCGGCGGTGCAGGCCGCGCTCGAGATGCTCGAGCTGGTGGCGATGTTCAACGCCGAACGCGCCGCATCAGGCAAGGCGACTATCGCGCTGGACATCGGCATCGCCAGCGGCGAGGTGGTCGCCGGCTATGCCGGCACGCCGCGGCGCGCCGCCTATGTCTGCGTGGGCGCGGCTGTGCATCGCGCGATCCAACTCGAAGCGTTGGCGACACAACGTGCCGGCGCGGTCGTGATCGATGGCGCGACACACGCGGCCGTGTCCGGCCGCACGCCGACCAACACCCTGCCTTCGGTCACCCTGGCGGGCAGTCCAGCCGCCACGCCGGTGTACGCGCTGAAAACGACCTGAGTCGCAGGCCGGTGCGTCGATCACTTGCCGCCGTTGGCCGTGCTGTTCGACGCCATCGCCAGCGCGACGGGCGCTGACTGCGGTTGCTCGGAGTGCTGCATCCTGACGATGAGCACGCTGCGCTGGGGCTCGGCGATCGCGAACAGGGTGTTGAGCAGCAGCAGGGTCATGGCGAGAGCGGTGGCGGCGGAGATCAGGCGGACGGTGAGGGACAGGGTCTTCATGGCGGGCTCCTTGGGCGGTTGGAACATCGTTGTCGATGGCTCAACTGTCGGCCCGCACCCCCTCTTCAGTCCTTTGCCGGAATGAATTCGGCCTGAAGCGTTCTGAAACGTTCGCTCGGTCTGCCGCGCCGCAACCCCGAGAAGCGACGCCAGCGGCCTGTCAACGAGGACCGGTCAGGCTCCAGCCCGGAACGCGGCCCAATTCCTGCAAGGCGGACTCGTCGCAAGCGCTGACCTCGTACTCGGTTGTTGCGCGCTCCCGGAAGGAAACCTGGGGAAATTCCCTCAGCAGGTGAATCAGCTGGATGCGTGCCTCATGGCTGGGGCCGCTGAAGCGAAGTGTTGAAGTAGTCATTTCAAGAAACGTGGAGGCCGGAGGCTGTTCGGTTCTCCAACGCGGGTAGTGCGGTGCCCGTTGACGGTATGTCCACTCCGCTGCGTGGCGAATGCGGCTACGTCGCAAGACCAAAGCTGGCTCGAATGAGCCCAAGCCGACGCCCTCCGACCGGGCACGCCGGCACGCGCGATCGCGCGATGTCCGAAGATCATGCGAAGCATCGCGCGACCTGGGGCGCGGATACGCCTCCAAACTCAACCACGCCGGTCAGCAGTCGAGCACGAACACCGGCGTCTTCGCGCGCGAGACGCAGACATCATCGTCTTGCCCTCGCGCCGTTCCTGCGCGGAAAGCACGTAGTCGCGATGCTCCACCTCGCCTTCGCAGATCGTGGTCTCGCAGGTTCGACGGAGTCCTTCGCGGCACGAGAACGGCACCTGCACGCCATTCGCTTCGAGGACTTCGAGGATGCTGCGATCTGCCGGTTCGTAGGTCATCGAGCAGCGACGAATCAGACCAGTCGGCAGCTCGATCTCGAGATGGGCACCGGGCGTGAA
>JAYSLR010000317.1:0-4279 GCA_043725365.1 Rhizobacter sp.
CTACGACGTGCGCCCGCGCGACATCACCCTCAAATGCGGCAACTTCTCCGGCGGCAACCAGCAAAAACTGGTGCTCGCCCGCGAGGCGCTGACCGAGCCGCGCGTGCTGCTGGTCGGCCAGCCGACGCGCGGTGTCGACATCGGCGCGATCGAGTTCATCCACGCGCAGCTGCGTGCGCTGCGCGACGCCGGCTGCGCGCTGCTGGTGGTGGCCAGCGAGCTCGACGAGATTCTCGCGCTCGCCGACCGCGTGCTGGTGATGAACGAGGGCCGCATCACCGGCGAGCTGCCGATCAATGAATGCACCGAGGCGCGCCTCGGGCTGCTGATGGTCGAGACGGCGCACGAAAGGCAAGCCTGATGAGCGCGAACGCGCCGTTGCCGCGCTGGGCCGATGTGGTCGTTCTGCCGCTCGTCAACCTCGCGATCGCGCTGCTCGTCGCGACGCTGGTGGTCGCGATGATCGGGCAGAGCCCGGGGCAGGTGATGACGATGCTGGTGCGCGGCGCGTTCGGCAGCGAGCGCGGCCTGTCGTACACGCTGTACTACACGACCAGCTTCATCTTCACCGGCCTGTCGGTCGCGCTCGCCTCGCACGGCGGCCTGTTCAACATCGGTGCCGAAGGGCAGGCGACGCTCGGTGGTCTGGGCACCGGGCTGGTTGCGCTGTGGTTGTCGAGCAAGCTCCCGGCGCCGCTGCTGCTGCCCTTGATGCTCGTCGGCGGCGCGCTGTTCGGCATGGTCTGGGCGGCCGTGCCCGGTTACCTGCAGGCCTACCGCGGCAGCCACGTCGTGATCACGACGATCATGTTCAACTTCCTGGCCAGCACGCTGCTCGTCTACCTGCTCGTGAACCGACTCAAGGCGCCCGGCAACATGTCGGTCGAGAGTGTGCCGTTCGGGCCGGCCGCGCACCTGCCGGGGATGCATGAGGCGCTCGCCTGGGCCGGCATCGCGTGGCCGTCGTCGCCACTGAACCTGAGTCTGTTCCTGGCACTGTTCGCGGCGGTCGGCGTGTACGCCTTCCTGTGGCACAGCCGCGCCGGTTACCGACTGCGTGCAGTCGGTTCGAGCGAAGGCGCGGCGGCCTATGCGGGCATCCGGCCGAGGCGCCAGATCATCCTCGCGATGGGCTTGTCGGGCGCGCTGGCCGGCATGGTCGGCATGAACGAGATCGCCGGCGTGAACGGCAAGCTGCTGCTCGACTTCGTCGGCGGCGCCGGCTTCACCGGCATCGCGGTGGCGGTGATGGGGCGCGGCCATCCGCTGGGCATCGTGCTCGCGAGCCTGCTGTTCGGCGCGCTGTTCCAGGGCGGTGCCGAGGTCGGCTTCGAGGTGCCCGGCTTCAGCCGCGACATGGTCGTGACGCTGCAGGGCTTCATCGTGCTGTTCTCGGGCGCGATGGCGTACGTGATCGCGCCGGGGGTCGGTGCGCTGATCCGGCACGCCAGGCGCGTTCGCAGCGTGGCCGCGATCGTGCAGCCGCCGGAGGCCTCGCATGGATGAAGCGCTGATCGGCGCGCTGATCGCGTCGACGCTGCGGGTGTCGACGCCGCTGATCCTGTGCGCGCTTGCCGGCCTGCTCGCCGAACGCTCGGGCGTGGTCGACATCGGCCTCGAAGGCAAGATGCTGTTCGCCGCGTTCGCTGCCGCCGCCAGCGGCGCCGCCGTCGACTCGACCGTGCTCGCGCTCGTGCTCGCGATGGCGGTGGCGGTCGCGCTGTCGTGGCTGCACGGCTTCGCGTGCGTGAGCCACCGCGGCGACCAAGTCGTCTCGGGCATGGCGATCGACATCATCGCGGCCGGCCTGACCGTGGTGCTGGGCATCGCCTGGTTCCACCAGGGCGGCCAGACGCCACCGGTGGCCGACGCGGTGCGCCTGCACGCGCTGTGGCCGGGCGCGCAGGCGGCGCTGGAACGCGTGCCGGTGATCGGCGGCTTCCTCGGGCCGGCCATCGGCGAGGGGCTGCTGAGCCACAACATCCTGGTCTACGCAGCGCTCGCGCTCGTCGCCGCGGTCTGGTGGCTGGTCTATCGCACGCGCTTCGGGCTGCGGCTGCGCGCGGTCGGCGAGAACCCGCAGATGGTCGATGCCGCCGGCGTCTCGGTGCCGACGTTGCGCTACGCGGCGCTGACGCTGAACGGCATGCTGTGCGGCCTGGCCGGCGGCTACCTGGTGCTGGCGCAGAACGCGTCGTTCGCGCCCAACATGACGGCCGGCCGCGGCTTCATGGCGCTGGCCGCGCTGATCTTCGGCAACTGGCGGCCGCTGCCGGCGCTGCTCGCGTGCCTGCTGTTCGGCTTTCTCGATGCCGCGGCGATCCGCCTGCAGGGCGTCAGCCTGCCGGGCATCGGCGAGGTGCCGGTGCAGGCGGTGCAGGCCTTACCGTATTTGCTGACCGTGATCCTGCTGGCCGGCTTCATCGGCCGCACCCAGGCGCCGAAGGCGCTGGGCATTCCCTACGTCAACGAGCGCTGACCGCGCGATCGATCCCATGATGCTGACCGAACCCGACACCGAACGATTGCTGCAGGCCGCGCGCGCCGCGCAGGCGCAGGCCTATGCGCCGTACTCGCATTTCGCGGTGGGCGCCGCGGTGCTCGACGAGCAGGGCCGCATCCATGCCGGCTGCAACGTCGAGAACGCGGCCCACCCGGAAGGGCTGTGCGCCGAGGCCGGCGCGTTCAGCGCGATGGTGCTGGCCGGCGGCCGGCAGGTGCGTGCGCTCGCGGTCGTCGGCGACGGCGCCGGGCTGGTCACGCCCTGCGGCGGCTGCCGCCAGAAGCTGCGCGAGTTCGCGGCGCCCGACACGCCGGTGCTGGTCGCCGACCGCGCCCAGCTGCGCGCGCGCTTCACGCTGGCCCAGTTGCTGCCCGACAGCTTCGGCCCGGAGCACCTCGCGCCATGACGAATCCCTCGCCCGCCCTGCAATGCGTGCGTGCCCGTGCGCCGCACGCGCAGCCGCGCATCGCGATCGTGCTCGGTTCGGGCTGGGGCGGCCTGACGGCGCATGTGCGCGACGCGCTGCGCATGCGCTACGACGAGCTGCCGGGGTTCCCGCAGGCGACCGTGCTCGGCCACTCCGGCGAGCTCTGGCTCGGCCGCATCGGTGACCACCAGGTCGCGGTGATGAGCGGGCGCAAGCACGCGTACGAGAACGGCGACGTGAAGGGCATGCAGCTGCCGCTGCAGACGCTGCGCGCGCTCGGCTGCGAGGTGCTGGTGCAGACCAACGCCGCCGGCAGCCTGCGTGCCGAGATGGCGCCCGGCAGCCTGATGGTGCTGACCGATCACATGAATCCGTCGCAGCGCTCGCCGCTGGTCGGCGCCGGCGGCTCGGAACGTTTCGTCAGCATGCTCGATGCCTACGACCCCGCGCTGCGGGCCACCGCACACGCGGTCGCATCGAGCGTCGGCGTCGAGCTGCACGAGGGCGTCTACGTCTGGGCGCTCGGGCCGCAGTTCGAGACGCCGGCCGAGGTCCGCATGTTCCGGCACTGGGGCGCCGACGCCGTCGGCATGAGCACCGTGCCCGAGACCATCCTGGCGCGCCACGCCGGCATGCGCGTGCTGGCGCTGTCGCTGCTGACGAACATGGCGGCGGGCCTGTCCGAGGAGTCGCTGAGCCACGCGCACACCTTGTCGACCGCCTATGCGTCCAGCGACGTGGTCGGCAGCCTGCTCGCCGACATCATTGCGGCGATCGAACTGTGAGGCGGCGATGACGGCCGAACGAGACCTGCGATCCACGGCCCGGCTCGCGCTGGCGTGCCTGGACCTGACGAGCCTGAACGATGCCGACGACGAGGCCGAGGTCGTCCGGCTCTGCGAACGCGCCCAGGGTCGGTTCGGCCCGGTCGCGGCGGTGTGTGTCTGGCCGCGGTTCGCGGCATTGGCGCGGCGCGAGCTGCCGGCCGGCATCGCCGTCGCCGCGGTCGCGAACTTCCCGGACGGCAGCGCCGATGTCGAACGCGCGCTGCGTGACACGCGCGCGATCGTCGACGCGGGTGCGCAGGAGGTCGACGTGGTGCTGCCGTTCGCGCGGCTGCAGCAGGGCGACGCGCGCGCGGTCGCCGATCTGTTGCAGGCGGTGCGCGCGGCCTGCCCGGGCCTGACGCTGAAGGTGATCCTGGAGACCGGCGTGCTGGTCGACGACGCGCTGATCGCGCGCGCCGCGCGCCTCAGCCTCGACGCCGGCGCCGACTTCCTGAAGACCAGCACCGGCAAGACGCCGGTCAGCGCCACGCCGCAGGCCGCGCGCGTGGTGCTCGCGACGAT
>JAYSLR010000318.1:0-28940 GCA_043725365.1 Rhizobacter sp.
GGCGAGCTGCTGGCGCTGCGCGACCAGGGCTGCGCGCTGCTGGTCGTCAGCGAGGAGCTCGACGAGCTGTTCGAGATCTGCGACCGGCTGGTCGTGATCGCGCAGGGCCGCGTCTCGCCGAGCGTGAAGACCTCGGACGCGACGATCGAGATGATCGGCGAATGGATGTCCGGCCTGTGGGACAAGAGCGCGGACAAGAGCGCCCGCCAGAACGAGGAGAGCCGCCATGCTCAAGCTTGAAGCCCGCCCCGAACCCTCGAAGCTGATGTCGGTGATGTCGCCGGTGCTCGCGCTGGCGATCACGGTCGTGATCGGCACGATCCTGTTCATGCTGCTCGGCAAGGATCCGATGCGCGGCCTGTACGTGTTCTTCGTCGAGCCGCTGAAGAGCGTCTACGCACTGACCGAGCTGGCGATGAAGGCGACGCCGCTGATCCTGATCGCATTGGGTCTCGCGGTGTGTTTCCGCTCCAACGTCTGGAACATCGGCGCCGAAGGCCAGTTCGTGATCGGCGCGATCGCCGCGGCCGGCGTCGCGATGCAGGCCGGCCCCGACACCGGGCGCTGGATCGTCGCCGCGGTACTGGTCGCCGGCGTGCTCGGCGGCATGGCCTGGAGCGGCATCGTCGCGTTCCTGCGGGATCGTTTCAACGCCAACGAGATCCTGGTCAGCCTGATGCTGGTCTACGTCGCCGACCAGGTGCTCGGCTACCTCGTCTATGGGCCGTGGAAGGACCCGGCCGGCTTCAACTTCCCGCAGACCATCACGTTCCTGAAATCGACCGGCGTGCCCAAGCTGTTCACCGGCTACCGCGTCAACATCGGCCTGATCATCGCGCTGCTCGCGGTCGGCGGCTTCTGGGTGCTGCTGTTCCGCACCTACGCCGGCTTCCAGCTGCAGGTCGGCGGCCTGGCGCCGGCGGCGGCGCGCTATGCCGGCTTCTCGTCGCGCAAGGCGCTGTGGACGGCACTGCTGCTGTCCGGCGGCATGGCCGGGCTGGCCGGTGCACTCGAGGTCGCCGGGCCGCTCGGCCAGCTGACGCCGTACGTGCCGGCAGGCTACGGCTTCGCCGCGATCATCGTCGCCTACGTCGGCCGGCTGCACCCGGTGGGCATCATCTTCTCGTCGGTGCTGATGAGCATGTTCTACATCGGCGGCGAGCTCGCGCAGTCGCGCCTGGGGTTGCCGAAGTCGCTCACCGGCGTGTTCCAGGGGCTGCTGCTGTTCACGCTGCTGGCCTGCGACACGCTGATCCACTACCGCATCCGCACCCGCAGCGGACGCGCTGCGCCGTCGAAGCTGCACGGCTTCGCGCCGGCCGGCGTGATCAACAACCCGCTGGTGCCGACCCAGAGCGTTCCCGAGGTCGTCTCCTCTGCAACTCCCGCCATCGGAAAGGGTACGTGATGGACCAGATTGCTCTCCTCCTCGCCGCGACGCTGAACGCGGGCACGGTGCTCGCGTTCGCCGCGCTCGGGCTGCTGATCAACGAGCGTGCCGGCATCGTCAACCTCGGTGCCGAGGGCATCATGCTGGTCGCGGCGATCGCCGGCTATGCGACCGCCGTGCACACTGGCAGCGACGTTCTCGCGTTCGTCGGCGGCGCGGCCGCCGGCGCGCTGCTCGCGGCGGCGTTCGGCGTGCTGGTGATCTGGCTTAACACCAACCAGTACGCGACCGGCTTGGCGCTGAGCCTGTTCGGCACCGGCTTCTCGGCCTTCGTCGGCATCCGCTATACGCAGGCCAAGCTCAGCGAACGGCCGAACTTCGCGATCCCGTACCTGTCGGACATCCCGTTCGTCGGTCCGGCCTTCTTCAGGCAGCACCCGATGGTGTATCTGGCGATCGCGCTGACCGCGGCGCTGGCCTGGTTCCTGTACCGCTCGCGCGCCGGGCTGGTGCTGCGCGCGGTCGGCGAATCGCCCGAATCGGCCCATGCGCTGGGCTACCCGGTGCGGCGCATCCGGCTGCTCGCGGTGATGGTCGGCGGCGCGCTGTGCGGCATCTCGGGCGCCTACATCTCGGTGGTCTACACGCCGCTGTGGGTCGAGGGCATGGTCGCCGGCAAGGGCTGGATCGCGCTGGCGCTGACGACTTTCGCGACCTGGCGGCCGGCACGTGTCTTGCTCGGCGCCTACCTGTTCGGCGGCGTGACGATGCTGCAGTTCGCGCTGCAGGGCGAGGGCGTGCAGATCCCGAGCCAGTTTCTGACGATGATGCCGTACCTGGCGACCATCATCGTGCTCGTGCTGATCTCGCGCAACGCGAGCTTCATCCGCGTCAACATGCCGGCCTCGATCGGCAAACCGTTCTTCCCCGGCAGTTAGCCGTTCACGCCTTGTCACATAATTCCCGCACCGCCCACCCACCCGTGTTCAACCTGGAGAAGACATGACCCTGCATTCCAAGCGTTCATTGATCAAGTTGGCGGGCTGGAGCTCGCTCGCCGCGGCCGCCGCGCTCGTCGGCTGCGGCAAGAAGGAAGAAGCGCCCGCCGCCGCGGCGCCGGCCTCGGCCGCGCCGATGGCTGCCGCCTCGGCGGCACCCGCCAAGCCGGAGCCGCTGAAGATCGCGTTCGCCTACGTCGGCCCGGTCGGCGACGGCGGCTGGACCTTCGCGCACGACAACGCGCGCAAGGCGCTCGAGAAGGAGTTCGGCGACAAGATCGTCACCAGCTTCGTCGAGAAGGTGCCCGAGGGCGCCGACGCCGAGCGCGTGTTCCGCGACATGGCGAGCCAGGGCAACAAGCTGATCTTCGGCACCACCTTCGGCTACATGGAGCCGATGCTGAAGGTGGCGGCCGACCTGAAGGACGTCAAGTTCGAGCATGCGACCGGCTACAAGACCGCGCCGAACATGAACACCTACGACTCGCGCACCTACGAGGGCGCGTACATGGCCGGCGTGATCGCGGGCGGCATGACCAAGACCAACACGGTCGGCGTGGTCGGCTCGATCCCGATCCCGGAAGTGATCCGCAACATCAACAGCTTCACGCTGGGTGCGCAGTCGGTGAACCCGAAGGTCAAGACCAAGGTGGTCTGGGTCAACGAGTGGTTCAACCCGCCGAAGGAAACCGAGGCCGCGCAGTCGCTGATGAACGGCGGCGCCGACGTGCTGATGCAGAACACCGATTCGAGCGCGGTGCTGCAGACGGCCGAGAAGGCCGGCAAGTACGCGTTCGGCTGGGACAGCGACATGACCGCCTACGCGCCCAAGGCGCACCTCGCGTCGGCCGTGATCAACTGGGCCCCGTACTACATCAAGGCCACGAAGGACGCGCTGGATGGCACCTGGAAGGGTGACCAGCGCACCTGGTGGGGCGTCAAGGAAGGCGCGATCGACCTGGTCTCGATCTCCGACAAGGTGCCGGCCGAGCTGAAGGCCAAGGCCGAGGCCGCGAAGGCCGGGCTGAAGGACGGCAGCCTCGTGATCTGGAAGGGCCCGATCATGAGCAACGACGGCAAGGAAGTGCTGAAGAAGGACGAGGTCGCCGACGACAAGTTCCTCGGCGGCATCAACTTCTTCGTCAAGGGCGTCGAAGGCAAGGTGCCGGGCGGCGACAAGAAGTAGTCCGCCCCGGCTGGATCAGACCCACAGGCCGCCGCGTGCGGCCTGTTTCGTTCAGAGGCCCCGATGATCGAACGCACGCTGTGGCACCCGGTGCTGGAGACCGACGCGCTCGGCGCCGACGCACCGTGCACGGTGCGCCTGCTCGACGACGACCTGGTGCTCTGGCGCGATGCCACCGGTGCACCGCAGGCCTGGGTCGACCGCTGCCCGCACCGCGGCGCACGCCTGTCGCTCGGCCGCGTCGTGGCCGGCACCGACGGCGCACGACGTCTCGAATGCGCCTACCACGGCTGGCAGTTCGGTGCCTCGGGGCGCTGCCTCGCGATCCCGGCGCTGCCCGACTTCGTGCCGCCGCCGGGCCATGGCGCCGCGACCTTCGAGGCGCGTGAGGCGCACGGCCTGGTGTGGGTGCGACTGCAGGGCGGTGATTCGGCGCTGCCGGCGTTCCCGGCCGAGCACGACGCGGCGCTGCGCAAGCTGCTGTGCGGGCCCTACCGCGTCGAGGCGAGCGCGCCGCGCATCGTCGAGAACTTTCTCGATCTGGCGCACTTCGGCTTCGTCCACGAAGGCTGGCTCGGCGACCGCGCGCACACCGCGCTCGACGCCTACGCGCTCGCGCCGACGCCGACCGGCTTCGTCGCCACCGGCTGCCGCGCCTGGCAGCCGCGCAGCAACCGGCTGTCGACGCAGGGCCGCTGGGTCGAGTACCGCTACGAACTCACAGCGCCCTACGCGGCGGTGCTGGCCAAGCTGCCGCTGCAAGCGGGCGACGAGCGCGACGAGATCGCGCTGTTCGTCTGCCCGCACGAAGCCGAGCGCAGCAGCGTGTGGTTCCGCCTCGCGGTGAGCGACACCGAGTCGACCGACGCGCAGCTGCGCGCCTTCCAGGACGCGATCTTCGCGCAGGACCGGCCGGTGCTCGAATCGCAGCGCCCGAAGCGGCTGCCCCTGCACGCGGGAGAATTGCATTGCGCCGCCGACCGTTCGAGCGCTGCCTACCGCCGCCTGCTCGCCGAGCGCGGCATCCGATTCGGAGTGTGCTGACCATGACCATCGATTTCGACGCCATCACCCCCGCCCGGCTGCCCGCGCTGCTGGCCGCGATGCCGAAGGCCGAGCTGCACATCCACATCGAAGGCTCGCTCGAGCCCGAGCTGATCTTCGCGCTCGCGCAGCGCAACGGGCTGAGCCTGTCGCATGCGAGCGTCGAGGCACTGCGCGCGGCCTATGCGTTTACCGACCTGCAAAGCTTTCTCGACATCTACTACGCCGGCGCGAGCGTGCTGCTGACGGAGCAGGACTTCTTCGACATGGGCATGGCGTACCTCCGGCGTGCCGCCGCCGACCACGTGGTGCACGCCGAACTGTTCTTCGATCCGCAGACCCACACCGACCGCGGCGTGCCGTTCGGCACCGTGATCGACGGCCTGGCGCGCGCCTGCGAGACGGCGCGGCGCGAGCTCGGCGTCAGCGCGCTGCTGATCATGTGCTTCCTGCGCCACCTCAGCGAAGCGGCGGCGTTCGCGACACTCGAGCAGGCGCTGCCGCACCTGGACCGCATCGTCGGCGTCGGGCTGGACAGCGGCGAGCGCGGCAACCCACCGGAGAAGTTCGCGCGCGTGTTCGCGAGGGCCCGCGAGCTCGGCTTGCGCTTGGTCGCGCACGCCGGCGAGGAGGGGCCGCCGGCCTACATCTGGAGCGCGCTCGACGTGCTGCACGTGGAGCGCATCGACCACGGCGTGCGCAGCATCGAGGACGCGGCGCTGATGGCACGGCTCGCCGCGCAGCGCGTGCCGCTGACGGTGTGCCCGCTGTCGAACGTGAAGCTGTGCGTCTACCCGACGATGGCCGAACACACTCTCGCGACGCTGCTCGATGCAGGGCTGTGCGTGACCGTCAACTCCGACGATCCGGCGTACTTCGGCGGCTACGTGAACCAGAACTTCCTCGAGACCTTCGCCGCGTTGCCGCAACTCGGCGCGCGTCACGCCTACCGGCTCGCCGCGAATAGCTTCGAGGCGAGCTTCGCGAGCGACGCCGACAAGCAGCGCTGGATGCGCGAACTGGACACGGTGTTCGCCCGCTGACGCGCCGGGCTCTCAAGGAAACGAAGGGCCGCTCCCGAGGTTCCTTGACCCCCTCGGGGGGCCTGCCGCGAAGCGGCAGGTTTGGGGGCGCTCAGAACGAGACGAGCAAGGTCGCGCCGCCCCATGCGATCAGCAGGGCCCCTGCGACCCGGCCGATCCAATGGCCGGCGGGGCCGAATTTCTCGACCAGGACGAACAACGCGATGGCGGCGATCCATGCGAGATTCATGACGCCACCGACGAAGAGCAGCAACATCAGCAGCCAGCAGCAGCCCACGCAGACGGTGCCGTGACCGAGCCCCATGCGGAACGCACCGCCCGCGCCGGGGCGCCAGCGGGTCGTGATGAATTCCAGCGGCGAGCGGCAGTGCCGCAGGCAGGCCTGCTTCAGCGGCATCCACTGATAGACGCCGGTGGCGATCAGGACCGCGCCGGCCAGCACCTTGCTGCTGCTTTCCATCATCGGCGAGAGCAGCGCGGCCTGTTCGAGGCCAAACTGCAGTGCCGTCGCCACGAGGCTGAACGCGGCCCAGGCGGCGAGGTAGCCCAGCGCGAAGGCGCCCGACGCGCCGACGGGCTGGCCTCGTTCGAGGCTGCGACGCGCGATGCCGGCGTAGAGCAGGATCACCGGCGCCGCGCTCGGCAGCATCATGGCGGCCATCATCACGGCCCACATGGCGAGCACGAGCGCCGCATGGGCCGGCGTCCACGGCCCGGTGCTCATGGGCATGAGCATGTCGCCCATCGGCTGCATCATGCCGGCGCCCGAGATCAGGTAGGACCACGACAGGACGATCGCGAGCAGCAGGCAGGCAATGACCAGCAGGCGGTCGCGCCGCAATGCCCCCTCGATCAGTGCAGCCGCCGTCACCTCGACCCTCTCAGGTGTGCGTCAGCGGGGGGTCGGCGGCCCCGTGCTAGGCCGTCACGCCCTGCGGTGTCTGCACGACATGGGCGAGCGTGCTGTGCGAGCCCCGGGTCTCGAACGGGATCGCACCGCGGCTGCGGATGTCGGCAGAGGCCACCTCGCCGACACGGTGCTCGAAACCCTCGGGCATCAGGACCTGGATGTGGTGCGGGGCGCCGGTCACCGGGTTCTTGATCGGCTCGACATCGGTCTCCAGCACGCCCGGGATGACGAGGCGAGCCGTTCGCGCGGCCATGTCGAACTGGAACGTGATCGGAGCAAAGATCGGCTCGTGCATCTTCGTCACGATCAGGCTGCAGATGTGGAAGAGCGTGCCTTCCGCCGAATTCTGCCCCGACATGATCTTGAACAAGGCCTCGCGCTGCTGCGCGCTGGCGCGCTCGTCGATGATCGGCTGCAGCTGGCCGTTGCCTTCGTGCAGCGCGCCGGGGAAGGAGACCACGGCGAAGAAGCTCAGGCCATCGAGGCGCGTGCCTTCGAAGAACCCGTTCGTGATGCGCATGCCCAGGAAACCCTTGCAATAGCCCTGCGTCGGTCTGGCGTTGAAGTCGCAGGGGCACCCGAAGGCGCAGTTGCAGTTCTTGAGCCATTCGCCTTCGAGGCGCCAGTTTGCATGTGCCATGGAATGATCTCCTCTGTCGGTCGGGTTGAGACGATCGCGGCGCCAACGCTGCGGCGGGCGGCGGCAACACTATCTGCCTGTCGCGGGCGCCGCGCAATACCCTTGATCGAGTCTCGGTTGGCGCCGGCTCTTGCATCGATGAAACGCCCGCGCCGCCGGCCGCTGGGTGAACAGGTGCCTCGACGGGCGCACTTGCCGTGCCCCTGTGATAATCGCCAGTGTTTCGCCTGCGTGCCCCCGCGGGCGTTGCCGATTTCTTCCCGGGGCCATGTAGAGGAACACCATGTTCAAAAACCTCGCCCGCGCCAGCTTTGTGCTGGGCGCGATGTTCGCCCTCGCGGCACCCACGCTGCACGCCCAAACGACCGCCGCGCCATCCAAGCCACCGCTGAAGGTCGCGTTCGTCTACGTCAGCCCGATCGGCGAGGCCGGCTGGACCTTCCAGCACGAACAAGGGCGCCTGGCGATGCAGAAGGCGCTCGGCGACCGCGTCGCGAGCACCGCGGTCGAGTCCGTCGCCGAAGGCGCCGACTCCGAGCGCGTGATCCGCGACCTCGCGGCGCAGGGCAACCGGCTGATCTTCGCGACCAGCTTCGGCTACCTCGAGCCGACGCTGCGCGTCGCGGCCGAGTACCCGAACGTGAGGTTCGAGCACGCCGGCGGCTACCGGACCGCGGCCAACGTCAACACCTACAACGCGCGCTACTACGAGGCGCGCTACCTCGCCGGTCTGCTGGCCGGCAGGACGAGCCGCAGCGGCGTGGCCGGCTACGTGGCGGGATTCCCGGTGCCCGAGGTCGTGCAGGGCATCAACGCGTTCACGATCGGCATGCGCGAGGCGAATCCGAACGCGCAGGTGCGGGTGCTGTGGCTGAACACCTGGTTCGACCCGGCGCGCGAACGCGAGGCCGCGCAGACGCTGATCAACCAGGGCGCCGACGTGCTGACGAACCACAGCGGCTCGCCCGCGGTGCCGCAAACGGCGCAGGCCAACTTCAGGACCAAGGGCGTGCGTGCGATCGGCTACCAGAGCGACATGCGCGCGTTCGCGCCCGACGCGCAGCTGGCCGCGATCACGCTGCACTGGGGCGGCTACTACACGCAGGTCGCGCGCGCGGTGCTCGACGGGACCTGGCAGCCGCGCCCCGTGTGGGGCGGCATGAAGGAGGGCCTCGTCGACCTGAGCGCGATCGGCGCCGACGTGCCCGCGCCGGTGCGCGCGCTGGTCGCATCGCGCCGCCAGGCGATCGTGGCCGGCACCTTGCACCCCTTCGACGCGCCGCTGGTCGACAACGAAGGCCGGGTGCGCCTGGCGCAGGGCACGCTCGACGACGCCGCGATCTCGACGATGAACTGGTTCGTGCGCGGCGTCGTCGGTTCGGTGCCGAAACCCTAGCCGGCTCGGCCGGTGGCCGGCTTCGCCTCAGGTGCCGGGCCGCCAGGCCGCCGGCTCGATGAAGTCCTTGTTCAGCAGCGCGACGAGCCGGTGCACGCGCCACAGGCCGTCGATGAACAGGTAATCGGGGCACACGCCCTCGTCGTGGAAGTTCAGCCGCTTCAGCACCTCGGCGCTGCGCCAGTTCTCGGGCCGGTACGCGGCCTGGATGCGATGCAGGTTGATGCGCGGCGAGAACATCTCGCCGATCGCGCAGCGCAGCGCCTCGGTCATCAGGGCCTGGCCCTCGTACTGCTGGTCGAGCGCGTAGCCGAGGTTGCAGCTGTGGAACGCGCTGCGCACGATGGTCGAGAAGTTGATGCTGCCGATCACGCGCGCGGGGTCGCCGATCGGCTGCAACAGGTAGCGAAAGCCGGTGCCGGCCGCGAAGGCGCTGGCCGCGTCGCGCAGGCGCCGGGCCTGCACCGCTGCGGTGAAGAAGCCGGGCTCGGTCGGCGGGTCCCACGGCGCGAGGTGGGCGCGGTTGCGCTCGTGGAAGTCGGCCAGCGCGCCGCCCAGCGATTCGTCGGCCGCCACCAGCCGCAGCCGTGCGGTCAGCAGCAGCGGCGCGGCGACGATGGCGGCGGCTTCGTCCATCGGCGTTGACGGGCCTCAGGCCGCGATGCCGGCCGGCACCGCGTCGAAGTGGCGTGCCAGCCGCTGCGCGTGCGGGCCGAACGCATAGGCGTCCATGCCGAGGCAGCCGGCCTCGACGCTGGCGTGCAGCCGCACCGGCGCGTCGGCGCGCCCGCCCGCGCCGGCCGCCACGTACCAGGGCAGCAGGTGCTCGTCGGTCGGGTGCATGTCGACGGCGTGCGGCGCGCGCCGGCGGTAGTCGAACAGCGCGTCCCAGTCGAGTGCGGCGCCGCGGGCCCGCATCCATTCGCGGAACGCCGCGCTTTCCGGGATCTCGGGCTGGCCCGTCACCGGGCGCAGCCCGCCGGAGAACACGCGGCGCAGGTTGTGGGTCATGCTGCCGGTGCCGAACACCAGCACCCCTTCGTCGGCCAGCGGGCCGAGCGCTTCGCCGAGCGCGAACTGCTGCGCCGGGCTCTGGCCCGGCACGAACGCGAGCGGCAGCACCGGCACGTCGGCGCCGGGGTAGACGTAGCGCAGTGCCGTCCAGATGCCGTGGTCCAGGCCGCCTTCGGCCAGCGTGTGCACCGGCAGGTGGGCGGCTTCGAGCAGGCCGGCGACGCGCTTCGCGAGTTCGGGCGCGCCAGCCGCGTCGTAGCGCATCTGGTTCAGGCGCGGATCGAAATTGCCGAAGTCGTAGACCGCTTCGTGGCGCGCGCCGGCCAGCAGCACCGGCGCGCGCGCGGCGGTGTGGGCCGAGATCGCCAGGATCGCCGCGGGCCGCCCGAACTCGGCGTCGATGGCCGGGCCGAGGCGCTGCATGAACGCGCCGGCGGCGCCGGGCTTGAGCGCGATCATCGGCGAGCCGTGGGAGACGAAGATCGGGGGGAGGGCGGTGTTCTTCATGCAGCGATTACAGCACCGCCGCAGGCGGCGCCCGTTCGAGGCGCTTGCATGCAGCGTTCGGCGCAAAGGCCTTGGCCGCGTGGGAGCGGCGCGGACTCGTGTAAGTTCCGCCCGATGACCGAACTCCCTTCACCGGCGCCGCACTTCGCCTCGTGGGCCACGCTGGCCTGGCGCCAGATGCTGCGCGACTTCCGCGCCGGTGAGCTGCGCCTGCTGGTGGTCGCCGTGATGCTCGCGGTGGCCGCATTGAGCGCGGTCGGCTTCTTCGCCGACCGCATCGACGGCGGGCTGGCGCGTGATGCCCGCCAACTGCTCGGTGGCGATGCGATCGTCTCGTCCGACCGGCCGACGCCTGCCGCGTTCGCCGCGAAGGCGCGCGAGCTCGGCCTCGCCACGGCGACGACCGCCGGCTTCCCGAGCATGGGTCGCGCCGGCGATGCACAGGGCGGAGCGTCGCGGCTGGTCAGCGTCAAGGCCGTCAGCGACCACTACCCGCTGCGCGGCCAGCTGACGCTCGGCGGCGCACCCGGCGCGCCGGAAGTGAGGCGCGGCGGCGCCCCGGAGCGCGGCAGTGCCTGGGTCGATGCGGCGCTGCTGGGCGCGCTGAACCTGAAGCTGGGCGACACCTTGCTGCTCGGCGACGCCGGCCTGCGCATCGCGCAGACCATCGTCAACGAGCCCGACCGCGGCACCGGCTTCGCGTCGTTCGCACCGCGCGTGATCCTGAACCAGGCCGACCTGCCGGCGACCGGCCTGGTCCAGCCCGCCAGCCGCGTGACCTACCGGCTTGCCGTCGCGGCGCCCGGTGGCAGCGACCGGCCGGTGCAGCAGTTCGTCGACTGGGCCGATGCGCAGGTCAAGGGCGGGAACCTGCGTGGGCTGCGTGTCGAGTCACTCGCCACCGGCCGGCCGGAGATGCGCCAGACGCTGGACCGCGCGTCGAAGTTCCTGAACCTGGTCGCGCTGCTGTCGGCGCTGCTGGCGGCGGTCGCGGTGGGCATCGCGTCGCGCGATTTCGCGAGCCGCCACCTCGACGACTGCGCGATGCTGCGCGTGCTCGGGCTGCCGCAGCGCCGCATCGCGCTGCAGTACATCGCCGAGTTCGGCGCGGTCGGCCTGGTCGCGAGCATCGGCGGCGTGCTGCTCGGGTTCGCGGTGCACTACGTGTTCGTGCTGCTGCTGGCCGGGCTGGTCGAGACCGGCCTGCCGCCCCCCAGCCTGTGGCCGGCGCTGTTCGGCGTCGGCGTCGGCCTCACGCTGCTGGTCGGCTTCGGCCTGCCGCCGGTGCTGCAACTCGCGCGGGTGCCGCCGCTGCGCGTGATCCGGCGCGACATGGGCGCGCTGAAGCCGGCCTCGATCGCGGTGCTCGCGGCCGGCACGATCGGCTTCGCGCTGCTGCTGCTGGCCGTCTCCAGCGACCTGAAGCTCGGGCTGATCGCGGTCGGCGGGTTCGCGGCCGCGATCGCGGTGTTCGCGTTGCTGTCGTGGCTCGCGGTGCTGCTGCTCAAGCGCGCGGTGCCCGAGGCCGGCACGCCGCGCTGGTGGACCTTCGGAGCCAGCGCGCCGCGCTGGCTGGTGCTGGCGACGCGCCAGATCGCCGCGCGGCCGGCGTTCGCGGTGCTGCAGGTGTCGGCGCTGAGCGTCGGCCTGCTGGCGCTGGTGCTGCTGGTGCTGCTGCGCACCGATCTGATCGACAGCTGGCGCCAGGCCACGCCGAAGGACGCACCGAACCGTTTCGTGATCAACGTGCAGCCGGACCAGAGCGAGGCGTTCCGCCAGCGCCTCGGGGCCGCCGGCGTGAACCGCTACGACTGGTTCCCGATGATCCGCGGGCGGCTGGTCGCGATCAACGGCAAGCCGGTCAGGCCCGAGGACTACGCCGAGGACCGCGCGCAGCGCCTCGTCGACCGCGAGTTCAACCTCAGCTTCGATGCCGACCTGCCGCCGCACAACCAGCTCGCCGCGGGACGCTGGACGCGCAACGAGCCGAACGCGGTCAGCGTCGAGGAGGGCCTGGCGCAGACGCTCGGTCTGAAGCTCGGCGACGAGCTGCGCTTCGACGTGGGCGGCGTCACGGCGCAGGGCCGCATCACCAGCCTGCGCAAGGTCGACTGGAGCTCGATGCGGGTCAACTTCTTCGTGATGTTCCCGACCGCGACGCTGGCCGACGTGCCGCTGAGCTACATCGCCGCGTACCGCGCGCCCGAGGGGCCGGGCGGCGGGTCCGCGTTCGACAACGCGCTCGCGCGCGACTTCCCGAACATCACCAGCATCGACGTGTCGGCCTCGATCGCGCAGGTCCAGCGGGTGCTCGACCAGGTCGTGCGTGCGGTCGAGTTCCTGTTCGGCTTCACGCTCGCGGCCGGGCTGGTGGTGCTGTTCGCCGCGATCACCGCGACGCGCGAGGCGCGCTCGCGCGAGTTCGCGGTGATGCGCGCGCTCGGTGCCAGCGGCAAGCTGCTGGGGCAGGTGCAGCGCGCCGAGCTGCTCGGCGTCGGGCTGCTCGCCGGCGTGCTCGCGTCGAGCGCGGCGATGGTGGTCGGCTGGGCGCTGGCGCGCTATGTCTTCGAGTTCAGCTGGAGTGCCTCGCCCTGGGTGCCGCTCGCCGGCGGTGCGGCCGGCGCACTGCTGGCGCTGGCCGCGGGCTGGTGGGGCCTGCGCGAGGTGCTGCGCCGGCCGGTGGTGCAGACGCTGCGCCAGGCGGCCGACGTCTAGCCTCTCAGAACGATTCCCAGTCGTCGGTGCCGGTCCCGGTGCCTTCGACCGGCGCGGCTTCGTTCTTCGGCGCGGCGGCCGGCTTGCGGAACGCCGGACGCACCACGTTCTTCGCCCGACCCGGTCCGCGCCTTTCGACGGTCGCCGGCGCCGCCGCCACGCGAGCCGGCGTGCGGGCGGTGGCGTGCGGCAGACTCGCGGCCTCGCCGTCGGCCAGCCTGAAGACCGAGACCGCCTGGACCAGTTGCTGCGCCTGGGCCTTCAGGCTCTCGGCCGCGGCCGCGCTCTGCTCGACCAGCGCCGCGTTCTGCTGCGTGGCCTGGTCCATCTGGGTCACCGCCTCGCCGACCTGCGCGACACCGGCGCTCTGCTCGGCGCTGGCGGCGCTGATCTCGGCCATGATGTCGGTGACGCGCCGGATCGAGCCGACGACTTCGGTCATCGTCGCCCCGGCCTGGTCCACCTGGACCGTGCCCTGCTCGACGCGCTCGACGCTCGCCGAGATCAGCGCCTTGATCTCCTTGGCCGCATCGGCACTGCGCTGCGCGAGGCTGCGCACCTCCGAGGCGACGACCGCGAAGCCGCGGCCCTGCTCGCCGGCGCGCGCCGCCTCGACCGCGGCGTTCAGCGCCAGGATGTTGGTCTGGAAGGCGATGCCGTCGATCACGCCGATGATGTCGGCGATCTTGCGCGACGACTCGTTGATGCCCTTCATCGTCTGCACGACCTGGCCGACGGCATCGCCGCCGCGGGCCGCCACGGTGCTGGCGCTCTGCGCCAGCTCGTTCGCCTTCTTCGCGTTGTCGGCGTTCTGGCGCACCGTCGAGCCGAGTTCCTCCATCGATGCAGCGGTCTCCTCGAGCGCGCTGGCCTGCTGCTCGGTGCGCGCGCTCAGGTCCTGGTTGCCGTGCGCGATCTCGTCGCTGCCAACCCGTATGTTCGATGCAGCGCCCTGGACCTGGGACACGGCTTCGCCGATTCGCTCGATCGCGCGCTTCAGCGCCGCGCCGCCGCTGGACGAGACCGTCTGCCGGCTCAAGTCGAGCGAGACCGCGCCATCCGCGTTGATCACGCTCGTCAGTCGCGCCAGTTCCTCGCCCTGCAAGGCCAATTCACGCATCTTGATCGCCATGTAGACCTCGAGCGAGGTCTGCACGACCACATAGCCGGCATGCATGACGACTTTCAGAAAGTCGGGCTCGGGGGTGCAGTACACGCCGACGCCGAGCGCCTGCAGCCGGTCGAACAGCACGTGGTGCACCGCGAAGAAGGCGGCACTGGCCAGGATCGGCCGCCAGTCGCTGTAGACCAGCAGGAGCGCCAGCGTGACGAAGACGCCGAAGTGGAACTCCTGCATGCCGCGTCCGAGTTGAATGTGAAGCGCGACCGACGCCGACAGGCAAAGCGTCAGGACGAAGCGCGACATCGAGCTGCCGCGCCCGCCCCAGAAGACGGCTGCACCGACAGCCAGCAACAGTCCGGACACCGACAGCGCCAGTGCCAGCGAACCGTAGAAGTTGCCGATCGCCGCGGCGGCCACCGTCGAGGCCGTCAGCGCGATCATCATGACCGCGTCGCCGTTCCTCCTCGACGCGGAATCGGCGGCATGTGGGGCGCGGGTCGGTGAGGTCATCTCGGCGGTCTCTGGCAAGTGTTCGTAGCGGCAGGTACTCAGTGGATGCTGTTGATCAGCCCCATTTCCTCGCTGGCCATCAAGCCCTCGATGTCCATCAGGATCAGCATCCGGTCGGCGACGCTGCCGATGCCGGTGATGAAGCTGGTGTCGATGGCCGAACTCATCTCGGGGGCGGCCTTGATCGTGTCCTTGTCGAGCGCGAGCACGTCGGACACCGAGTCGACCACCGCGCCGACGACGCGGCCTTTCACGTTGAGCACGATCACGACCGTGAAGCCGTTGTACTCGGCGCTTTCGCAGCCCAGTTTCAGGCGCAGGTCGACGATCGGCACGATCACGCCGCGCAGGTTGACGACGCCCTTGATGAACGCGGGCGCGTTGGCGATGCGGGTCGGTTGCTCGTAGGAGCGGATCTCCTGGACCTTCAGGATGTCGATGCCGTATTCCTCGGCGCCGAGACGGAAGGTCAGGAATTCACCGCCCGTCGCGGCGGCGCTGCGCGCGGCCTCGTGCTGGGCGATGTGGTGGGCGTCGGTCAACATGTTCATGGCGGGGTCCGTTGGGGTGGTCGTGGCGTGGCGGCGACTCGAGGTTTCGCGTGCGCGCCTTCTCTGGGGTCTATCGACGGCGGGAGGAAAAGCTGAAGCGGCGAATGCGTCGTCCGCCTCAGAAGGACGTCCAGTCGTCGCCGGCCGGTACGGCCGCCTTCTGCGTGGTCGGGTCGGCCCGGCGCGGCAGCGCATGGGTCAGTGTCGGCACCGCGGCCGGTGCGGGCTTCGCCGCAGCCTTCGGCGTGGTCGGGGCCTGGGGTGTCGGCGCGCGCGGCGCGACCGGTCGGGCGGCGCTCGCGCCGGCCTGGCCCGTCGCACCGAGCTTGAAGCCGCCGACCACGTCGGCGAGGCGGGCGGCCTGTTCGCGCAGGCTTTCTGCGGCGGCGGCGGACTGTTCGACCAGGGCGGCGTTCTGCTGCGTCATCTGATCGAGCTGCGTCACCGAGGTGTTGACCTCGCCGATGCCCTGGCTCTGCTCGGTGGCGGCGGCGCTGATCTCGCCGATGATGTCGGAGACGCGCTGCACCGAGCCGACGATCTCGGTCATCGTGCGGCCCGCGTCGGCCACCAGCTTGGAGCCGCCCTGGACCTTCTCGACCGAGCTGACGATCAGGCCCTTGATCTCCTTGGCGGCGGCGGCGCTGCGTTGCGCCAGCGAGCGCACTTCGCTGGCCACGACGGCGAAGCCGCGGCCCTGTTCGCCGGCGCGCGCGGCCTCGACCGCGGCATTGAGCGCCAGGATGTTGGTCTGGAAGGCGATGCCGTCGATCACGCCGATGATGTCGACGATCTTCTTCGAGCTGGCGTTGATGTCGTCCATCGTGGCCACGACCTGGGAGACGACCTGGCCGCCGCGGGCGGCGACCTCGGCGGCCGAGCTGGCGAGTTGGTTCGCCTGGCGGGCCGAGTCGGCCGACTGGCGCACCGTGCCGGTGAGCTGCTCCATCGAGGAGGCGGCCTGCTGCAGGTTCGACGCGGTCTGCTCGGTGCGCTGGCTCAAGTCCTGATTCCCGGTGGCAATCTCGGCGCTCGCCGTGCCGATGCTGTCGGTCGAGCTGCGGACCTGCGCCACCAGGTGGCGCAAGGCCTCCTGCATCCGGCCGAGCGCGCGCAGCAGGTCGCCGGTCTCGTCGCGATGCGTCGATCCGACCGCCTGCGACAGGTCGCCGCCGGCGATGACGCTCGCCGCGGCGACGCCTCGGTGCAGCGGCACGGTGATCGACCGCGTGATGAACCAGGCCATCGCGGCGCCGACGGCAACGCACAGCAGCGTCAGCACGAGCAGCAGTTCGCCGGCCCGCACGATCGCGGACTGCAGCCCCTCGGCCCCGGCACGCGCAGATTGGATCTCGTGGTTCTGCACCGCCGCCATCGATTCGAGGTAGGCTTTCGACGCGGGGAGCAGCTTGTCGGCGAGCAGGGCGTCGGCGGCGGGCGCGTCGGCCACCTTGACCAGGGCAAACAGCTGGTCGCGCAGCCCGAGGTAGGTCTTGCGCTTCGCGCCGACCTCGGCCATCAGCGCCTTGCCCTCGTCGCTGTCGATCGTGGCTTCGAGCTGCTTCTGCAGCGCGCCGATCTCGGCCGAGGTCTGCTTGATCTGCGGCGAGAAGAAGCGATCGATCTCGGGTTGACCGTTGGCCTTGGCGATGGCGATCGTGCGGGCGACGTTGAGCCTCGTCTTCGCCGCCCAGTCGCCGGCGATCTGCGCGCGCTGCTCCAGCACGGCGAACTCGGTCACGCCGCCGCCGGCGCGGGTCAGCTCGTGGTGCGCGATGCCGACGATGGCCAGCAGCAGCGCGAGCACCGCCCCGAAGCCGATCGACAGGCGCCCGCCGATGCGCAAATTGTTGAGGGTCATGGGAAGTGGGTGGTTGAGTCGAGGGGAGGCCCCTCTTTATCGGCAGCTTGCGCGCCCGATTGAGTGCGCGCACCAGAATCGAGAAGGCCGGCCGCACTGTCGTGGGGCCGGCCCGGATGCGCCGCGCGAGCGGGCGTCAATGGCGCGAGCGCCGCACCAGGCTGCCGACATCGAGGATCAGCGCGACGCGGCCGTCGCCCATGATCGTGGCGCCCGAGACGTCGTCGACGCGACGGTAGTTGGCCTCGAGGTTCTTGACGACGACCTGCTGCTGGCCGAGCAGCTGGTCGACCAGCAGCGCGACCCGCCCGCCTTCGGCCTCGGCGACGACCATGATGCCGCTGGCGCCCTCGAAGTCGACGCGCGGCACCTCGAAGATGCGTTCCAGGTCGAGCACCGGCATGAACTCGTCACGCACCTCGATCACGCGGCCGCTGCCGCCGATGGTCCTGATCGTGTCGGGCTGGACCAGGAACGATTCGATGACCGACGACAGCGGCAGGATGTAGACCTCGTCGCCGACGCCGACCGACATGCCGTCCATGATCGCCAGGGTCAGCGGCAGCCGCACCTTGACGCTCATGCCGTAGCCCTCGGCCGAGTCGATCTCGACCGTGCCGCCCAGCGCGGTGATGTTCTTCTTGACCACGTCCATGCCGACGCCGCGGCCCGACACGTCGGTGACGACCTCGGCGGTCGAGAAGCCGGGCGCGAAGATCAGGCCCCAGACCTCGGCATCGCTCATCGAGTCCGGCGCGTCGATGCCGCGTTCGCGTGCCTTGGCGATCAGCTTCTCGCGCGACAGGCCCTTGCCGTCGTCGCGCACCTCGATCAGGATCGAGCCGCCCTGGTGCGAGGCCGCCAGCGTGATCGTGCCGTGCTCGGGCTTGCCCTTGGCCAGGCGCTCGGCCGGCAATTCGATGCCGTGGTCGCAGCTGTTGCGCACCAGGTGCGTCAGCGGGTCGGTGATCTTCTCGACCAGGCCCTTGTCGAGCTCGGTGGCCTCGCCCTGCGTGACGAACTCGACCTTCTTGCCGAGCTTGGCTGCCAGGTCGCGCAGCATGCGCGGGAAGCGCGAGAACACCATCGACATCGGAATCATCCGGATCGACATCACCGATTCCTGCAGGTCGCGCGTGTTGCGCTCCAGGTCGGCGAGGCCGCCGACGAGCTGCTGGTACAGCGCGGTGTCGATCTGCTTGCTGTTCTGCGCCAGCATCGCCTGCGTGATGACGAGCTCGCCGACGAGGTTGATGAGCTGGTCGACCTTCTCGACCGAGACGCGCAGCGTCGACGATTCGAGTGCCGCGGCCGGCGCCTTCTCTGCCCGGGCCGGAGCACGCGGCGGCAGCTTGGCGGCGACGGTTTCGGCCGTCGGGCCGGCGCGGCCCGGTTCCACCGCCGGTGCGCCCGGTGCGTTGTCGAAGAAGCCGTAGCCGGGGTCGCTCGGCGCCAGTTCCGATTCCGGCGGCGCGCCCGGCGCACCGGCATGGAAGCCGTAGCCCGGCGTCATCGGCAGCAGCGCCACCTCGTCGCGGGCGACGTGGAAGGTGAACAGGTCCAGCAGGTCGGCATCGCTGCTGGTCGTGATGACGCGGAATCGCCGCATGCCGTCGCTGGCCTGGCCGCCGTCGATCGCCTCGATCGTGCCCAGGTCGGTGATCTCCTTGAACAGCTCGACCAGGTTCTCGGCCTGCGACGGATCGGCGAGCGGGCCGACGCGGACCTCGAGTTCGCGCGCCGCCTGGCCTGCGACCGGCGGCGGCGCACTGGCGGCCAGCGGCAACTCCTCGCGCACCGGCACCGGCGGCGCGGGCGCCGCCGGTGCGGCCGGCGCCTGGCCGGTCGTCATCGCGCGGATGCCGGTCAGCAGCTCGCTGGTGTCGATCGCGTCGCCGGCGCCGCCCTGGTGGCGCGCGAGCTGGGCGCGCAGCGCGTCGCCCGCTTGCAGCAGCACGTCGACCATGGCCGCGGTGGGTGCGAGTTCGTGGCGGCGCAGCTTGTCGAGCAGCGTCTCCATCTGGTGCGTCAGCTCGGCCACGTCGGCGAAGCCGAAGGTCGCGGCACCGCCCTTGACCGAATGAGCGCAGCGGAAGATCGAGTTCAGTTCCTCGTCGTCGGCGGCCTCAATGTCGATCTCGAGCAGTTGCGCCTCCATGCGGTCGAGGTTCTCGCCTGCTTCCTCGAAGAAGACCTGGTAGAACTGGCTCAGGTCGATGCCCGCGCCGATGTTGGCGCCCTCTGTCGTCATGTCACCCATGCTGATTCCTCGGCGTGCCGTCGTTCGTCCGCGCTCAGCGGATCACCTTCTTGATGACCTCGATCAGCTTGGCCGGATCGAAGGGCTTGACCAGCCAGCCGGTGGCGCCGGCGCTGCGGCCGGCCTGCTTCATCTGGTCGCTCGACTCGGTCGTCAGGATCAGGATCGGCGTGGTCTTGAACTTGGGGTTGTCGCGCAGCTTCTTCGTCAGGCCGATGCCGTCGAGGCGCGGCATGTTCTGGTCGGTCAGCACCAGGTCGAAGTCGCTCTTGCCGGTCTTCTCCCAGGCGTCCTGGCCGTCGACGGCCTCCACGACGCTGTAGCCTGCGCTCTTGAGCGTGAACGCGACCATCTGGCGCATGGACGCCGAGTCGTCGACGGCGAGGATTGAATGCATTGGAGTCTCCGGATTCCCTGGGGCGTTGTCGGTTGTTCGTGGCGGGTTCTTGAGGCGTGACGCTCTAGAACAGCTCGATCGAGCCTGCGTCCATCTCGTCCTGCGTGACCGGATTCGGGCGCAGCGGCGCCGCTTCGACCACGGCCGCGCCGTCCTCGTCGTCGCCCATGGTTTCGCGCGCGAGACGGTCGGCGCAGTTGCGCAGGCGCTGGTGGGTGTGGGCGATCAGCTGCGAGGCCATGTCCTGGAACTGCAGCGCGGTGACGGCGCTGCCCAGCTGCCGCGCCGCGCCGCTGGCCAGATCGACGACGCCGGCGTCAGCGACATCGGCGAGCGCGCCCAGCCGCTGCGTCGCGCCGTGGAAGCCCAGCATCAGCTCGTCGCAGGCATGCGCGAGCAGCGCCTGCAGGCGGTCCAGGTCGTGCGTCGCCATCATCAGGTTGTCCTGCAGATCGGCAGCAACAAGTAGCGGCATGGGCGGCGCCGCGCTCGGCTCGGGGGCTTGGGGGGTGTGCATCGTGCTTTTCGTGGTCGGCCCGGCAGGCCCGGGGTTGGCGCATCCCCGCTATTTCGGCAAACCGCGCGCCGACCTGAGGCCGAACAGACCGGTCTTGCGCGTGTATTTCGGTGCCGGGCAGGCCGGCGTCCGCGCCGGGGCCGCAGTTGCCCGGGCGCGACAGCGCGGGGCATACTCGGCGCCATGCAGCCCACGCCCTGGAACGCGACCCGCCCGGCCTACCCGCCGGGCCGGTCGGAACGCGAACTGTGGCTGCTGCACCTCGAGGATTCGGAACTGGATCACGAGCTGACGCTGGCGCACCTGACCCGCGGCGGGTTGCGGGCGCGCACGCGGCGCATCGATTCGGAGGCCGAGTTCCTCGGCGCGCTCGACGAGCGTGACTGGGACGCGATCATTTCCGACTACAACCTGCCCGGCTTCTCGGGCCTGGTCGCGCTCGACCTGCTGAAGGCCAGCGGGCGCGACCTGCCGTTCATCCTGGTCTCGGGCGAGATCGGCGAAGACACCGCGGTCGAGGCGATGCGCAACGGCGCGAGCGATTACCTGCTGAAGAACAACCTGAGCCGGCTCGTCCCGGCACTTCTTCACGCGGTCGAGGCGACCGAGACGCGGCGCGCCCGCGAGCGCGCCGACCGCGAGCTCGACGCGTCCAAGCAGCGCCTGCGCGAGCTCGCGCAGCATCTGCAGAACAGCATCGAGCAGGAGCGCAGCGCGATCGCGCGCGAGATCCACGACGATGTCGGCGGTTCGCTGACGGCGCTGAAGTTCGACCTGGCCTGGATCGCGCGCCATTCCGACTCCGACGAGGTGCTGGCGCGCGTCAACTCGGCGCTCGAGACCGTCACGCTGGCGATCGACTCGAGCAAGCGCATCATGCACAACCTGCGCCCGGCGATCCTGGAGCAGGGGCTGGTCGCGGCGCTGCACTGGCTCGCGTCGCGCTTCGAGAAGCGCACCGGCATCGAGTGCGAGATCCGCCTGCCGCGGCAGGCGCCCGAACTGCCGCCGGGCGTGCCGCTGGTCGCCTACCGCACCGCGCAGGAGGCGCTGACGAACATCACCAAGCACGCACAGGCGAGCCGCGTGCAGGTCGACCTGTCACTGGCGGGCGGCGTGCTGTCGCTCGAGATCAGCGACAACGGCCGCGGCCTGAGCGCCGACGACCTCGCCAAGGCGCGCTCGTTCGGCATCCGCGGCCTGCACGAGCGCGCCGGCACCGTCGGCGGCTGGGTCGAGCTCAGCAGCGGCGCGGGCGGCACGATCATGATCCTGTCCGTGCCGCTGAGCCCGCTGGGTTTCGTTGAGATACCCTCGGCACCAGTGCACGACGCCGACGACCCGAGTCAATGGGGCGCGCTGTGAACGCTGGAACGAGGCGGGCTTTTCGATGATCAAGGTCTTTCTCTGCGACGACCACGCGCTGATCCGGCGCGGCATCCGCGACACGCTCTCGGACGCGCCGGACATCGAGGTCGTCGGCGAAGCCGGCGACTACGGCGAGTTGCGCGTGCTGATGCGCGAGCGCACGGCCGACGTGCTGGTGCTCGACATCAACCTGCCCGGGCGCAGCGGGCTGGACGTGCTGCATGTGCTGAAGGACGAGAACACCCCGATGCGCGTGCTGGTGGTCTCGATGTACCCGGAGGACCAGTACGCGATCCGGGCGCTGCGCGCGGGCGCGTTCGGCTACGTCAACAAGGGTGGAGATCCGGCGCTGATCGTCACCGCGGTGCGCACCGTCGCGCAGGGCCGCAAGTACGTGACGCCGGAGATCGCGCAGATGCTGGTCGAGAGCCTGACCACGCCGATGATCGCGAACGCGCACGAGAAGCTCTCCGACCGCGAACTGCAGACGCTGGTGATGATCGCCTCCGGCAAGCGCCTGTCGGACATCGCCGTCGAGCTGATGCTCAGCCCGAAGACCGTCAGCGTCTACCGCGCGCGCGTGCTCGAGAAGCTCGGCCTGGCGAACAACTCCGAGATGACGGTCTACGCGATCCGCAATGGGTTGGTCGGCGGGGAGTGAGGCTGCTGTCGGCCATGACTTGTCGTTCGCGGCTGGCCGCTTGGAGGGGCATCAGAAGAAGAACTTGGACGCGCCTCGCAGTGTTCAGGCGGGCTTTTGCGGGCTGGGCTTCAGGGCCATGGCGCCGTCACCAAGCAGATACAGCGCTATCAAGCCGACCGCCCAGAACGCCGGATATTCCCAGCCGCCGTCCTTGTTGGTGAACAGCCAGCCCTTAGCGCCGTGCACGAGTGCAATCGTGCCGAGCATTTCCAACGCCAATGGCAGCGCGACAAGTGGTGCATAGACGCCGAGGATGAGGGCAAGGCCGCCGAACAGTTCCAGCGCAACAACAGCGTATGCAAGAACGGCCGGCAACCCAAGAGATCCGAAGTAGCCGACGAACCCGGGGATGGTGAAGACGAAGATCTTGAGCCCCACATGAGCCAGGAACATGATGCCCAAGCTCACGCGCAAGAGCAGTGCAGCATATGGAGCGGTGGATGTCTTGATCATGATTGTCCCAATTGAGGAAGTCGGCTTGTCCAACCACGGCGCAATCTACGTCAGAGCGGATGTTCAGGGCCTTATCAGAAACCCGCAACGGTCGTCGGCGACCGGAAATCCCCATTCGTGGTCGTGGCGGTGCTGAACCCTGGCGATGCCTCGCACCAGAAGCAGCGCGCGTGACCATCGGGGGCTGTGAACAAACCGGTTGGCATGGGCAATCGGACGCTGCAAGACGAGGGCGGCAGTGTGCCATCGTGGCTGCGCTGCAGCGCCTCGAAGGATCTTCAGCGATCGGGGAGTGGACCTGCGTCGGGCCGCTGTCTCGCCGACCGCGGTCGGCGCGCCTGGCTACGCCCCCTCGTCGAAACGCAGGGCCCAGGTGCTTGCCATCTCGAAGGCCGGATCGGCGCGGCAAGTGGCTTCGGTTTCCGCCCAAAGCTCGGCGTCGGTCTTGGTCAGATCCAATGCATCGCCGTGCGGCTGGGGGATGTACCAGGGCGTGTCCAGGTAGACCTCCACGGTGTTGCCCTCGGGATCCCGAAAGTAGATCGACATGGCGTTGCCGTGGTTCATGCCGCGCATCTGCGTCGCGCCACCGTCCAGCGCCGCAGCGCGCACACGGCGCAGGTCGTCGATCTGCTCGACCTTGAAGGAGAGTTGCATCACGGTGCTGGGCGATTCGGGCGCGCGTCCGCTGGCCAGCACCAACTGGTGATGCTGCTCCGAGGTGCCGCTCAGGAAGTGCAGCTTGAACTTGAAGGTGCCGCCCACGCCCTGGTCGGTCAGGCGCAGACCGAAGACCCGCGTGTAGAAGCGCGTCATCATCTCGATGTCGGTCACGAAGATGCCGCAGTGCGACAACTGGGGTGCGCTGGCCATGGCAGGGGGTCCTTGCAAAGTTGATTTGGCGGGTGATCAGGGGCGCAGCACGATCTTGCCCACGAAGGCGGGGTCGTCCTGCAAGGCATGTGCTTGGCGGGCCTCGGTCAGCGGCAGCATGGTGGCAGGCGGGGCGTTGACGGCGCCGCTGGCCATGGTGTCGATGGCGGCCTGCATCAGGCCGCGGCGGTGCGTGGCGTCGGCGTCGAAGCTGTGCATCGAAAACGTTCGCACGGCCAAGCTGCGGCCGAGCAGCGTGCGCATTTCTGCGAATACATCGGCGGCAGGCGGGCCGCCCACGATGTTGTAAGACACGGCCTGGCCCAGTGGTGCCAATGCATGCAGGCAGGCGATGAACAGCGCGCCGCCGACGGGGTCGATGGCCAGGTCCACGCCACGCCCGCCGGTCAAGGCCCTGACCTGCGCCACCAGATCGTCGGCCTTCGAGTCCAGCGCGGCGTGTGCCCCTTGCGCCAGAACATGGGCGCGCTTGTCGGCCGTGCTGGCGGTGGCAATCACCTGCAGGCTCTTGGCACGCGCCGTCTGCACCATGGCGGAAGCTACGCCGCCGGCTGCCGCCGTCAACAACACCGATCGCACCGGGATGGCGCTGCCACAGCCGAACAACAAGGCTTGCGCCAGCTGAAAATTGGGCAAGCTGACGGCATCAATGAACGAAACAGACGCAGGCAAGGGGTACAGCGCGTCGGCAGGGGCACACACGTACTCCGCGTAGCCGCCGCCGCGCTGCGGCAGTTCACGCGCGCTGAACAGCACGCGGTCACCCACCGCCACGGCGGTCACGCCGTGACCCACAGCGTCGACCGTGCCGGCCATCTCGTTGCCCGGAATTGCCGGTAGCGGCGGCATCCACTTGTAGGTGCCGCGGCGCATCAACACGTCGGGCCGGCCGACGCCGATCGCCCCGGCTTTCACGCGGGCCTGGCCCGGACCGGGCGAAGGCAGCGGCAGTTCGGCCAGTTGCAGGGCGTCGATGCCACCCGGCGCATGGATGATGATGGCCTTCATCGCTGCCCGTCGTGCACCTTCACCTGATTCTTGGTCAGGCCGCCCAAACGCGCATGGACGCGGCCCCCGTCGGCCATCGCCAAGGCGAAGACGATCTCGTCGGGCCGCGGGCCGTCCTGCACGCCGATCTCCATGGCGTTGAAATGGCTGCGCACATAGGCGGCATGAATGTAGTGCAGCGGCACCATCAAGCGGTAGCCCGCATTGGCCACGGCCTGGGCCGCAGGAACGATCGCCTTGGGCTCGTCCAGCGCGGCCCGCATGGCCCAGCCACCGGCTTCATGCCACACCGCGCCGTGCTCCATCTCGCCGTTCACGCCAACGATGGCGGCTTTGCCGTAGGCCTCCACGCGGTCCTTGCCGAGCACGCCCACCAACTCTTCGGCCAGCTCGCTGCCCAGGGCCCGCAACGCGGCCATGAAGGGCAGCAGGTCGGGCTCGTGCCGGCCGGCGTAGGGGTTGTGCACCACGGCCAGCGCGGCGGCCATGCGCAGTGGCACTGCAACCGGCGGGCCGCCCTCGTGGTACACGGTCTCGACGGTCAGCAGGCGTTTGCGGATACGGATCAGCGACATCTGTGGCTCCTGGCGGTCAGCGCCGCTCGATCTTGGCGTCGGCCACGACCTGCGTCCACTTCTGAACTTCGGCACTGACCATGGCGGTCATCTCCTGCGGAGTGCTGCCACGCGCTTCGCCGCCCATCTCTTCGAGGCGGGCTTTCACGGTCGGGACCTGCAGGGCCTTCTGCGTCTCGGCATGCAAGCGGTCGACGATGGGTTGCGGGGTACCGGCCGGCAGCATCCACCCGGCCCAGGACCGCACGTCGTACCCGGCGACGCCCTGCTCGGCCACGGTGGGCACGTCGGGCATGCCTGGCCAGCGCTGCGCCCCGGTGACGGCCAGCGCGCGCAAGTTCCCGGCTTTCAAGTGGCCCAGCACCGCGGTGGGGGGGACCACGATGAACGGAATCTCGCCACCCAGCAGCGCCGTGACCGACGCGGCATCCCCGCGGTAGGGCACGTGCAGCAGTTCCACGCCGGCCATCTTGGCCAGCAGTTCGCCGATCAGGTGGTGGGTCGAGCCGATACCTGCTGTGCCGTAGGCCACACTGCCAGCGCGGGCCTTTGCGGCGCTCAGCGCATCGCGCAAGCTGCCGTACTTGGAATCGGCCTGGGTGACCAGCAGGAAGGGAAAGAAGGTGATCGTCGACACCATCTGGAAGCTGGTCACCGTCTGGTAGGGCAGCTTCTCGTACAGCGCCCCGGCCACGGCATGGCCGCCAGTGGCCAGCAGCATCGTGTAGCCGTCAGGGGCAGCACGACTCACGGCGGCCGAGGCCAGCGTGCCGCCAGCGCCGGTGAGGGCCTCGACCACGAAGGTCTGGCCCAGTCCCTTGCCCATTTCGGTGCCGACCAGTCGGGCGATGGTGTCGGCATTGCCGCCGGCAGCAAAGCCCTGCACAACCTTGATGGGCTTCGTGGGCCAAGTCTGCGCCAGGGCGGCCGGCGCACACGCACCGATCACGGCGAAAGCGGCGAAGCTGCGACGATGAATCATGTTCGTATCTCCATTTCTGAGCTGTTGGGTAGAAATCCGGCAGCGCGATGCACGACCGCGCGCCAGTCGCTACGGACTTGGGTATCGGTCGGTCCTAGAGATCGGCGGGCATCTTGTAGCCACCCTTCTCGAACAGGTAGTCCCTCGACGCCACCGCCAGCCGCCGCGCGCGCTCAACGAGCGGCTGATCGACCAGCCTGCCATCGAACTTGAGCACCTTTCCGGCGACAAAGACGGTATCGACGCAGGCCTTGTCGGCCGCACAGACGATGGCGCTGTCGGGTTCGATGAGCGGGAAGAAACTCAGGTCGTCCGCTCGCAGCAGCAACAAGTCGGCATCCTTGCCGACCGAGATGGAACCGATCCTCCTTTCCTGGCCCAGCGTCTTGGCCCCCTCGATCGTTGCCATGTTGAGCACCATGTCAGTCGTGATGATCTTGGCGGCGCTGAAATCGGCCGGTTCCGGACGCTGGTCGGGTGGGTTGCTCGCTTGAATCCGGCCAACGGCAAGGGTGTTGCGCATGATGGAGAACATGCTGCCGTCCGAGGTCGATTCACTGTCGACGCTGAGACTGACGACCAGCCCCTTGGAAAGGGTACTCATCACGGGCGGGAGTGTGCGGCGCCAGCGCACGCGCATCATTTCATCCAGTGGTGAAATTGAGGTCGTCCCGCCGCTGTCCACGATCATCTGCAGCTCTTCTTCGGTGCTGTCGTGGACATGGACATGGGTGATGTCGGGCCCGAGCAACCCGGCCGCCTTCATCGCGGCAATCCCGCCCGGCACAGCGAATCCGATATGGATGGTCGTACGTATGCCAAGGTCGCGCGCGATCATGAGGTCGCGCTTCACCTGGTCCATCACTGCGAAGTCCGGGCCCCGGCCTGCCATCGCCAGCGTCACGAGACCAGAATCGCCAGGGAGCAGGGACCGCCTGACCCTTCTTATGTCGTCCGGAATGTCGGCGATGCTCTTGCCGTCCTTGGATGTAATCCATTTACCGGGCGCAGGCGCCTGAGGCCATCCCATGGCAAACACGCTGCGGGCACTGGTGTCGCGAAGCCCTTGGACGGCAGCATCCGCATGCGCCGGCGAGTTCATGATGTGCGACCAGTCGAGCAGCGTCGTGATACCGCCGTCGAGTGCCGCAAGCCTGCCGATCAAGTTCGCCGCGTACACGTCCTCGGGGCGCATGTTGACGCCGAACTTGAAGAAGTTGTAGCTGAAGTACTGCGCGGCACTCCAGTTTCCCCCCATGTGCCTGAGGCAAGACTGCCAAGTGTGTCGGTGAGTTTCGATAAAGCCCGGCAACACGATCATGCCGCTCGCATCGACGGTCTCGACCCCACCCGCTTCGAGACCTTTGCCGACGGCTACGATCTTGCCGTTGTCGATCAGTACGTCGCCTCGCAGCTGGCCAAGCTTCGGGTCCTGAGTCAGGATATATCCGCCGCGAATCAGGATGCGCGCGCCCTTCGGAGACCCCTGCCGGGAGGTCTCGGCCCTCGCGTTGCCCGTAGCCGCGACACCGAGTGCGCCCGCGCTGGCCAAGCTGACGCCAGTGGAACGCAGGAAGTTTCGTCGTTGCATAAATTGTCTCCTTTGTGTCGACAGAATTCAGCCTATTGCACCTGGAACGAAAGTGTCGTGAATCGGACCGACGAGAACGGCGCCTCTTGCGCCAGCGAGCGACTCAACACGCCGGCTGGGAAATGCCGGCACGAGCGCTTCTAGCGTTCCAGTCAAGTCGGTCGCGACCCGCTTCTTCGTGGCAGGCTGAAACCCCGAGACCCGCAGACTTGCATCTGTGCGCCTCCAGCGTCGGCGATCACCGCTTCACGCCTGGGCGACGACCGGATTGCGCAGCGTTCCGATGCCTTCGATCTCGACCTCGATCACATCGCCGGGTTTCATGAAGCGCTGCGGCTTGCGGCTCCAGCCCACGCCCGCCGGGGTGCCGGTGGCGATAACGTCGCCCGGCACCAGCGTGAAGATGGTCGACGCATAGGCAATCAGTGTCGGGATGTCGAAGATCATGTGGCCGGTGTGGCTGTCCTGCACCGTCTCGCCATTCAGGCGCGTCTTGAGCTTCAGGGCACGGCCAGTCTCGATCTCGTCGGCGGTCACCATCCACGGGCCGAAGGGCCCGGTGCCCTCGAAGTTCTTGCCAGACGCGATCTGCTTGGCGTGGAACTGCCATTCGCGCACGCTCACGTCGTTGTAGATCGAGTAACCAGCCACGTGCTCATACGCACGCGCGACGGGGATGTCGCGCCCGGGCTTGCCGATGATCACCGCCAGTTCGCCTTCCCAGTCCAGGGAGCCGGACACCCGTGGGCGGACGACCGGCTGCCCGTGCCCGACCTGCGAGCGCCACACGCGCAGGAAGATCGGCGGCTGTTCCGACAGTTCGCGGTGCAGCCCGGCAGCCAGCACCTCCTGGTGGTGGTCCATGTAGTTGCGCACCGCGCACACGATCTTCTCGGGCCGCGGGATCACGGGCAGGTAGTGCAGGCCGGCCAACGGCAGATCAGCCTGCAGGCCGCGGACGATGTCATCGCGGCGGGCGAAGTCGGAACTGCCGATGAAGTCGGCCAGCGTCGCGTGGCCGGTGCGACCGGCCAGCGCGATCACGCCGTCACCGGCAACGGCACCCCAGCCTTCTTGGCCGGCGTGGAGGTAAGACAAGAGTTTCAAGGCGTTCTCCAGGCAAAGTCGAGTTCGTCAGGAATATCTGTTTTATGCACAAAACATAAAATGGGCATAAACCCGAATTACTGATCGAAGCCGGCTGCAGGCAGAATCGCGCCCGTGGACAAGGCAGCCGAATCCGAAGAAGAACTACCGCTGTCCGAGCGCGCGTACCGCGCGTTGCGGCAGGCCATCGTGCGTGG
>JAYSLR010000319.1:0-7553 GCA_043725365.1 Rhizobacter sp.
CGCCGGCTTCGGCTCGGCCAAGGGCAGCAACGAGGAGGCCTACCTGTTCCAGAAGCTGGTGCGCACCGGCTTCGGCAGCAACAACGTCGACCACTGCACCCGGCTGTGCCATGCGTCGTCGGTGGTGGCGCTGCTCGAAGGCATCGGCTCGGGCGCGGTCTCGAACCCGGTGATGGACGTGATGAAGGCCGAGGTCGTGCTGCTGATCGGCGCGAACCCGACCGTCAACCACCCGGTCGCCGCGACATGGATCAAGAACGCGGTCAAGAACGGCACGAAGCTGGTCGTCTGCGATCCGCGCCGCTCCGACCTGGCACGCATCGCGCACCGCTTCGTGCAGTTCAAGCCCGACACCGACGTGGCGCTGCTGAACGCGATGATGAACGTGATCGTCACCGAGGGCCTGGTCGACGCCGACTTCATCGCCGGGCGCACGATCGGCTACGACGACCTGCGCCGCAACGTCGAGGGCTACTCGCCCGAGGCGATGGCGCCGATCTGCGGCATCGACGCCGACACGATCCGCCACGTGGCGCGGCTGTTCGCGACCTCGAAGGCCTCGATGATCCTGTGGGGCATGGGCGTCTCGCAGCACGTGCACGGCACCGACAACGCGCGCTGCCTGATTGCGCTGTCGCTGATGACCGGCCAGATCGGCCGGCCAGGCACCGGCCTGCACCCGCTGCGCGGCCAGAACAACGTGCAGGGCGCGTCCGACGCCGGCCTGATCCCGATGATGCTGCCCGACTACCAGCACGTGTCGCAGGCGGCGGTGCGGGCGAGCTTCGAGCAGGCCTGGAAGCTGCCCGCCGGCTCGCTCGACGCCGAGCCCGGCCTGACCGTCGTCGAGGTCATGCACTCGATCAAGGCCGGCGGCGTGCGCGGCATGTACGTGATGGGCGAAAACCCGGCGATGTCGGACCCCGACGCGAACCATGCCCGCGAATCACTCGCCGCGCTCGAGCACCTGGTCGTGCAGGACATCTTCCTGACCGAGACCGCCTACCTCGCCGACGTGGTGCTGCCGGCGAGCGCATTCCCCGAGAAGACCGGCTCGTTCACCAACACCGACCGGCTGGTGCAGATGGGCCGCCAGGCCATCAATCCGCCGGGCGATGCGAAGCAGGACCTGTGGATCATCCAGCAGATCGCGCAGCGCATGGGCCTGCATTGGACTTATGGCCACGTGTCGGAGGTGTTCGACGAGATGCGCCACACGATGCCCAGCATTGCCGGCATCACCTGGGAGCGCCTCGACCGCGAGCATGCCGTCACCTACCCGTGCCAGAACGAAGGCGACCCCGGCCAGCCGGTGGTCTTCACCGACACCTTCCCGCGCGAGGGCGGCCGCGCGCGCTTTGTGCCGGCCGACATCATCCCGGCCGACGAGCGACCCGACACCGAGTACCCGATGGTGCTGATCACCGGCCGCCAGCTCGAGCACTGGCACACCGGCAGCATGACGCGGCGTGCGACCACGCTGGACGCGATCGAGCCCGATCCGATCGCGTTGATCCACCCGCTCGACCTCGCCGCACTGGGCGGCCAGCCGGGCGACGTGGTCACGCTCGCGTCGCGTCGCGGCGAGGTCGTGCTGTACGCGCGCGCCGACGAGAGTTCGCCGCGCGGCGCGGTGTTCGTGCCCTTCTGCTATTACGAGGCGGCGATCAACCGGCTCACCAACGCGGCACTCGACCCGTTCGCGAAGATCCCGGAGTTCAAGTACTGCGCGGTCCGTCTGACCCTCGGCGGCGAGGCCGCGGCGCAGGGCAGCTACGGCGGCGGCGTGGCGCTGCGCAACGTGCTGGAGGCGGCGCCGCACTGAGCCGACGCGGCCACCATCAACGATCGCGAATGCTCTCGATAAGATACTTTAACTGTCAATTATCGATCGGTACTTCTACAGTCTGAACACGCCGAAGCGCTCGTCCCGAGGGCGGCATGCATGTTCAAGGAGAAGCTCATGATCGACGACCTGCCAGTCCAGACCGGACACAGCGAAGCCGAAAGGAACTCATTCAACGCCGCGTTCCACGCGCTGGGCCTGCGGTGGTACTGGGACACCGACACCTACGACGCGCTGGTGCGCCGATTCACCTGCACGACGGAGCGGCTCCGGCACTACCTGGAAGCGCACCAGGCGCACCTGCTGAAAGCCTACGACGCCGAGTTCCTGGTCGACGCGATCCGGCAGACGCAACTGAAGGCGCAACGCGCGGCGCCGAACGCCGCCGCGTCGCGGCCCTTCGACTGGGCCCAGACCCTGGGCAGCGAGATCGGCGTCTGAAGCCGAACACCACGACACCGAGAACCACGCCAATGCAGACACGATGGGTTCGTTTCGAACACGGCGGCCAGACCGGCTTCGGCACGCTCGATGGCCCGCGCGTGCACGCGCACCGCGGCGACATGTTCGGTGCGTCCGAGCCGACCGGGGCGGTGCTCGCGCTGGATGCCGTCCGGCTGCTGACGCCCACCGTGCCGAGCAAGGTCATCGCGCTGTGGAACAACTTTCACGCGCTCGGCGAGAAGCTGAACCTGGCCGTGCCGGCCGAGCCGCTGTACCTGCTGAAGTCGCCGAACTCGTTCCTCGCCACCGACGAACTGATCCGCCGGCCGCTGTGCGGAGGCAAGGTCGTCTACGAGGGCGAACTCGGCATCGTGATCGGCAAGACCTGCCGCGCCGTGGCCGAGGCGGATGCGCTGGACCACGTGTTCGGCTACACCTGCGCGAACGACGTGACGGTGGCCGACATCCTGCACCGCGACGCCTCGTTCGCGCAGTGGACGCGTGCGAAGGGCTTCGACACCTTCTGCCCGATGGGCCCGGTGGTCGCCACCGGCCTCGACCCCGCGACGCTGACCGTCACGACGCGCCTGAACGGCGAACCGCGCCAGAACTACCCCATCAGCGACATGCGCTTTTCGGTCGCGCAACTCGTCAGCCTGATCTCGGTCGACATGACCTTGCTGCCCGGTGACGTGATCCTGTGCGGCACGTCGATCGGCGTCGGCTCGATGAAGCCCGACAGCGTCGTCGAGGTCGAGATCGGCGGCATCGGCACGCTCGTCAATCGTTTCGGTTGAGGTGCGCGTCGGCGCCCGGCCCAGGATTCAACTAGCGGAGTGTTCGACATGAAGATAGCAGTGATCGGCGCAGGCGCGATCGGCGGCCTGTTGGGCGCCAGACTCGCACTGGCGGGTGAAGACGTGACCTTCATCGTGCGTGGTGCCAACCTCGCGGCGATTCGCGACCGCGGCTTCACGCTGATCGGCGCGGACGGCACGCAGGAGGTCGCGCGCGACGTGAGGGCCACCGACGACTATGCCGCGGCCGGCCCGCAGGACATCGTGATCCTCGCGATGAAGGCGCACCAGGTCGAGGCCGTGGCGAACGACGTGCCCCGGCTGTTCGGCCCCGACACCGTGGTCGTGACGATGCAGAACGGCATCCCCTACTGGTACTTCCACCGCCACGGCGGCGCGTTCGAGGGCCACGTCGTGCGCAGCGTCGACCCGAGCGGTCTGGTCGGCGCGAAGATCCCGGCGAGCCGGGTCATCGGCTGCGTCGTCTACCCGGCGTCGGAACTGGTGGCGCCCGGCGTCGTGAAGCACATCGAAGGCGACCGCTTCCCGCTCGGCGAGCTCGACGGCTCGGCCAGCGATCGCGTCGCGAAGGTGTCGGCGTGCCTGACCCGCGCCGGCTTCAAGGCACCGGTGCTCGACAACATCCGCGCCGAGATCTGGCTCAAGCTGTGGGGCAACCTGACCTTCAACCCGATCAGCTGCCTCGCGCATTCGACGCTCGTCGACATCTGCCAGTACCCGCCGACGCGCGAGCTCGCGACCGCGATGATGCGCGAGGCGCAGGCGGTGGCCCACAAGCTCGGCATCGAGTTCCGCGTGTCGCTGGAAAAGCGCATCGCCGGTGCCGAGAAGGTCGGCAAGCACAAGACCTCGATGCTCCAGGACGTGGAGGCCGGCCGCGCGCCGGAGATCGACGCGCTGGTCGGCGCGGTCGTCGAGCTGGGGCGGTTGACCGACACGCACACACCGCACATCGACGCGGTCCATGCGCTGGTCAAGCTGCTGGCGCGCACGATGGAGCAGGAGCACGGTCGGGTGTGCCTGCAGAAGGTGACGTGAGGCCCGTCGAGGTCGGCATGCGGTCGCGCACAATCGGTGCATGAAGCACGCGACGCTGCGCCAGCTGAAGGTGTTCGAGGCGGTCGCGCGACTGTTGAGCTTCTCGCGCGCAGCCGAGGAACTGCACCTGACGCAGCCGGCGGTCTCGACCCAGATCCGCAAGCTCGAGGAGCATGCCGACAACCCGCTGTTCGAGCAGTTCGGCAAGAAGGTCTACCTGACGCCGGCCGGTGCCGAACTGCTGCAGATCAGCCGCAACATCATCCAGCAGTTCGAGGCGGCCGAGCATGCGATGTCGCAGTTCAAAGGCATCTCGGGCGGCCGGCTGAACGTGGGCGCGATCAGCGCGGGCGACTACTTCTTCCCGCACCTGCTGGTCGAGTTCGCGCGCCGGCACGCCAACGTGACGCTGAACTTCACGGTCCACAACCGCACCGGGCTGCTCACGCACATCAGCGACAACCTGACCGATCTCGCCATCATGGTGCGCCCGCCGACCGACCTGGACACGGTCAATCAGCCGTTCGCGCCCCACCCTTACGTGATCGTTGCGGCACCGAACCACCCGTTGGTCGGGCAGCGCGGCATCCCTTTCGCGACCTTGATTCGAGAACCGTTCGTCGTGCGTGAGCGCGGCTCGGACACCTGGCACTCGATGGAGGAAGGCTTCGGCGGCGACCTGGGCGCGATCAACGTCGCCATGGAGATCCGCAGCACCGAGACGATCAAGCAGGCCGTGATCGCCGGCATGGGCGTCAGTTTCCTGTCGGCGCACACGGTCGGCCAGGAACTGAAGGCCGGCAGCCTGCGCGTGCTCGACGTGCAGGGTTTCCCGCTGATGCTGCACTGGTACGTGGTGCACCGCCGCAGCAAGCGCCTGCCGCCCGTGGCACAGGCGTTCAAGGACTTCCTGATCAGCGACGGGGCGGCGCTGATCGCGCGCGTGATCCCGTCTGCAGGCGGCAGTTAGTCAGCGCCCCGCCATGGCGGGAACGGGGCGCGCGCCAGCGATCAGACCGTCTGCGTCTTCAGCGCCGTGCGCATGCCACCGCGCGCGAAAGCGGCGCGCAACGCCTTGACGAGGATCACGATCGGCAACGCAGCGACGAGATCGCGGATTTCGGCGCTCACTTCCAGAACGGGCGCGGGCTTGAAGGCTTTCGAATCGAGTGTGGTGTGGCTCATGGTGGGCTCGGTTGGTGTCAAGAACTGAGGGCAATTATAGGGTAAACCCTCGGTCCGACAAGTGCTTGGCCCCGCCTGTTGCATGGGCACATCCATCCGGCGGCGGCCACCCAGCGCGAACCGTTCCTCCCCGGAGCCGGCGACGATGCCCTTGCCTTCTCTCGTGCCGGCCGCATTTGGCAGCAGGGTCATCGTCGCCCCGTATGATCGCGCCGCCGACGCGGCCGACGCTTGCGGGCAGATCCTCCAACTGAAGGAACGTCTGATGAAATCACTGATCCTGGCCCTGTCGTTCGCCGTGCTCTGCGCCGGCCTGGCGCCATTCGACGCCGAAGCCCGGCGCCTGGGCGGCGGCTCGTCGGCGGGGATGCAGCGCAGCTTGCCGGCACGCACGCCGCCGGCCGCGGCCCCCGCACAACCCGCTCAGGCCGCACCGACCGTGCCCGCCACCGCCGGCGCCGCGCCCGCCGCCGCGCCGAAGCGCTCGTGGCTGGGCCCGATCGCCGGCCTCGCGGCCGGCCTCGGGCTGGCCGCGCTGATGAGCCACCTCGGGCTGGGCGCGGAGTTCGGCAACATCGTCATGCTGGCGTTGCTCGGCTTCGTCGCGTTCGTCGCGATCCGCATGCTGATGAGCCGCTTCGGCCGGAATGCCGCCACGGGCACGATGGCGGCGCCGAACGGCCTTCGGTTCGCGGGCGCGACGCCCGAGGCGCCTGGTGCGCCGGCATGGAACCTGGCCACGCCCGCCGCGGCGCTGGCGCTCGCACCGGCCGCAGCAAGCTCGGCAGCGCTGCCGGCAGGCTTCGATGCGGCCGCCTTCGAACGCATCGCGAAGATGATCTTCATCCGCATGCAGACCGCCAACGACGGCGCCGACCTCGACGACCTGCGCGCGTTCACGACGCCCGAGATGTTCGCCGCCGCCAAGCTCGACCTGCAGGACCGCGGGGCCGCGACGCAGACGACGGACGTCGTGCGCATCGACGCCGAGGTGCTCGATGTCGCCACCGAGTCGCAGCGCCAGGTCGTCAGCGTGCGCTTCCATGGCCTGATCCGCGAACAGAAGGACGGCGTGGCCGAGCCCTTCGACGAAGTCTGGCACCTGGTGAAGCCGGCCGACGGCAGCCGCGAGTGGGCCATCGCCGGCATCCAGCAAACGCAAGCGGCCTGACCCATGGCCGGCCGCCTGTTCATCCTGACCGGCGCGTCGCGCGGCATGGGCGCGGCAATCGCCGAGCAACTGCTCGCGCCCGGCCATGTGCTGCTGTGCATCGCGCGCCGGCGCAACGAGGCCCTCGCGGCACAGGCGCAGGCCGTCGGCGTGCGCTGCGAGCAGTGGGCGCTCGACCTCACCCAGGCCGTCGACGCCGCCGAGCGGCTCGACGCCTGGCTGGCGACACTGGACGGCGCGTCGTTCGAGGCCGCCACACTGATCAACAACGCCGCGGCGCTGACCCGCCTCGGCCCGATCGACGCGTGCAGCGCCGCCGAGCTGTCCGGCGCGATGCGCGTCGGCCTGGAGGCGCCGCTGCTGCTGGCGGCCGCGTTCCTGCGCGGCACGCGCGCATGGCAAGCCGACAAGCGCGTGCTGAACATCTCGTCGGGTCTGGGCCGGCGCGCGATGGCGGGGCAGGCCTCATACTGCGCGGCCAAGGCCGGCATGGATCACCTGTCGCGCGCGATGGCGCTCGACGAGGCGATCCGGCCGAACGGCGCCAGGATCGTGGCGCTCGCGCCCGGCGTGATCGACACCGACATGCAGGTTCATCTGCGCGCCGGCGATCCCGCGGGATTTCCGGAGAAGGCCAACTTCGTCGGCCTGAAGGAGAAGGGCCAGCTCACGTCGGCGAGCGACGCGGCGGCCCGGGTGCTGGCCTACCTGGCGCGCCCCGACTTCGGCGCGAATGTCGTCGCGGACGTGCGCGACGCCTGAGCCGAGGCACTGCGGGCCGCCACCGACGCAGCCGTCAGCCGGGCGGCGGCCCCTGGAAGCTGCCGGCGCGGAAGGTCAGCACCAGCGTGTCGCGGTGGCCGCCTGCGGCGAGTGGCTGGATCGGCGTGCTTTCGTGGATCACGCGCGCATCGTCGAGCAGCAAGGTGCTCCAGGGTTCGGTCAGCGTGAAGCGCAGGCCGGCCGGGCCGTCGGCCTCGAACACACGGGTTTCGCCGCCCTTGATGCCTTGCCGGTCGATCAACAGCACCGCGACGAAATCGACGCCGTC
>JAYSLR010000320.1:0-1835 GCA_043725365.1 Rhizobacter sp.
CCCCCTTCGGAGCGGCCGGGCGGGGGCTCATCCTGCAGAGCCCAGGTACGCCGCGATCACGCGCGGATCGCTGCGCACGGCCGCCGGCGAACCGCTGGCCAGCAGCCGGCCGAGGTCGAGGGCGGTGATGGTGTCGCAGAAGCGGAACACCGCTTCGACGTCGTGCTCGACGACAAGCGCGGTGACATTGCGCTCGCGGACCACCTTGGCCAGGTGCTCGAACAACGCCACGGTTTCGCTGGTCGAGAGACCGGCGGCGGGCTCGTCGAGCAGCATCAGGGCGGGTTGGCCGACCAGCGCGAGCGCGATGTCGACGCGGCGCTGGTCGCCGTAGGCGATGCTGTCGGCGAGCTCGTGATAGACCGGGCCGAGCTCGAGGGTGTCGACGATCCCGTTCAGATCCGTTTCGCCGAGCTGCGAAGCCACCAGCTCCAGCTGCTCGCCGACACGGATGCCGGGAAAGATGCTGGTGCGCTGAAACGACCGCGACATGCCGAGGCGGCGGCGCTGCACCACCGACAGCCGCGTGATGTCGCGGCCGTCGACGAAGACGCGGCCGCGCGTCGGTTTCCGACGGCCGGTGATGGCATCCATCAAGGTCGACTTGCCGGCGCCGTTGGCGCCGATCACGCCGTGCAGCACGCCGCGCTCGGCGACTTCGAGGCTGAACCCCTCCAGAGCCTTGACGCTACCGTAGGCCACGCTCAGGTCTTCAACGCGCAACATCGGCGCCACCACGCATGGCCGCGGTACGGCCGACGAGTCGCCCAAAACCCTGGCGCAGAAAGCCCATCGCGCCCTGCGGAAAGGCGACGATCACGAGCACGACGCCGATCCCGGTCAGCAGCTCGAGGTGGCCGGTGGCGCCGAACTGGTCCTGGCCGATCACATACAGCAAAGCGCCGAGCACCGGCCCGCCGACGCTGCCGACGCCGCCGACCAGCGTCGACACCAGGGCGTTGCCGCCGGTGGCGAAGTCGAGCAGCTCGGGCGACGCGAACGCGGTGAAAAGCCCCGTCAAGAGGCCCGACACCGCGGCGATGAAGCCCGAGACCGTGAAGGCAATGACGCGCGGCGCGTGAGTGCCGAAGCCGGAAAAGCGCATGCGCTCCTCGTTGGCCTGGATGCCACGCAGCACCTGGCCGAGGCGCGAACGCCCGACCGCCCAGGCCAGCAGCATCACGCCGCAGAGGGCCAGCCAGGCCACCGGCCAGAAGCTCACGGGCCTGGAGAGCTGGGTTTGCGTGAGGCCGAAGAAAGTGCCGGCGAAGGTGAGCGCGAGGCCGTCGTCGCCGCCGGTCACCGGGCGGAAGTCGGTGATCATCACCAGCGAGCGCAGCATCTGCGCGAGCGCCAGCGTCAGCATCGCGAACGGCAGCGGTCGCGCGCGCACGACGAGCGCGCCGATCAGCGCCGACAGCAGCGTCGCAGCGACGAGCGCGAAGCCGGCAGCCGCCATCGCGTCCAGGCCGAATCGCGTGACCGCGATCGCGAACAGATAGGTCGCCCCGCCGGTGAATGCGGCGGCGCCGAACATCATCAGCCCGCTCTGGAACGCGAGAAAGCCGATCGCGACCGCGGCGATCGCGAGCACGATCGCGTTGATCAGGAGGCCGAGGTAGAAGGTGCTCTTGAGCACCGTCGGCAGGAAAAGGCCGAGGACGATGATGACGGCCACGGCGCTGCCGCGGCGCACGAGCGTCACGCGACCCGCCCGCGGCCGAGGCCTTGCGGCCGCAACAGCAGCACGAAGAAGAGCAGCAGGTACGGCGCGATCACCGCCAGGGTCGGCGACAGGACCCCGCCGATGACCTGGATCAAGGCATAGACCACGG
>JAYSLR010000321.1:0-5226 GCA_043725365.1 Rhizobacter sp.
TCGAGACTGAAGAGCACCCAGCCGCCGCCGTGCAAGTAAACGAGTGCGGGAAGGCCTGCGTCATTTGTCGGGTAGTGGATGCGCACGCGCACCTCGCCCGCCTGGGTCGACACGGTCCGGTCCACGGTCTTCGCCATTACGGGGCCGCCCTCGGCCAACGGAGCCCGTACTGCCTCGGCGATGCGTCGTGCCTCGACCGGCTGGTGTACAGAAAAGTGCGGGTAGCGGCCGAATGCGTCGGCGACGTACCGGCGGAAGGCGCGGATCTGCGGATCGACGTCGGTGACGCCGGGATTCTCGCCTGGGTTGGTCGGCTCTACGGTCATGCTTTTCGCTTGGCATCTGCGGGTGGGTCGTCCTGGCCCGGGCGGGTTGGTGCACCTGCCGTCGCCGCGGCTCGACGAGAGAAGCCCGGCGCGGACCGGGCGCGGACTTCCCCGCGCCTCGATTGCGGCGACCCGACGCCGCCACATTCCACCGGACCCGCGCGGCTGTCTACCAGCGCCGCGTCAACGTCGCGAACGCCGAGCGCGCCGAGCCGAGATAGCAGAAGTCCGCGCTTCCGCAGGTCGTGACGTAGCGCTTGTCGAGCAGGTTGTTCGCGTTGATAGCGAAATGCCACAGCTTCGTATCGTAGTGGACGATGGCGTCAACCAGTGTGTACGGCGGCGTCTCCCACTGGTTTGCGGCGTCGCCGAAGCTGTTGCCGACGTAGCGCACGCCAAGACCAAAGCCGAGGCCGGCGATCGCCCCGGAGCGGATGGTGTAGTCGCCAAGCGCCGAGGACTGGTTGCGCGCCACCAGCGGAACGTGCTGGTCGAGGTCGGGGCCATTGCTCTGGGTGACCACGGCGTCAGTCAGCGAGTAGGTCGCGTTGATGCTGAGATTGTCGTTGAGCCGCAGCACGGCCTCGAGTTCGGCGCCGCGCACGCGGATCTCGCCCGACTGCACGCTGTAGAAGAGGTGCGTCGGATCAGGGTCGGGCGTGAGCGCGTGTTGCTCGGTGAGCTGGTACACGGAGGCCGTGATGAACGCGTGCACGCCGGGCGGCTGGTACTTCACCCCGAGCTCGACCTGCGTGCCGGTCGTCGGCACGAAGGCGTGGCCCTTGAAATCGACGCCAATCGTGGGCTGGAACGACTTGCCGAAGCTCACGTACGGGGCTATTCCCGAGTCGAAGAGGTAGTTGAGGCCGGCCCGTCCCGTGAACGCGCTGTCCGACTGCGGGGTGTCTGCGCCAAAGAGCGCATCGTGCGTCTTGGTCGAGACGTGGTCTTCGCGCGCGCTCAGCGTCAGCACGGTCTTGCCGATCTTGGCATGGTCCTGCACGTAGAAGCCGGCCTGATCCTGGTTCGTGATCGTGTGGCTGGCGAGCGCCGGGTCGGTCACCGGCTGTCCGTAGACCGGTGCATACAGGTCGAGCGGCGGCGCGTTACCGAAGCCGACGGCGGAATTGTCGCGGGCCTTGAAGTAGTCGATCCCGATGAGCACGTCGTGGTCGACGGCGCCGAGCGTGCCCTTGTAGCGGGCGCGGGTGTCGACCGCAACGTTGCTCGCCGCGCTGTCGACGAGGTAAGTGTAGCGGTTGAGCGTTCGCAGGTCCGGCTGGAATCCGCCGCCGTAGACCGTGTTGTACTGCATCGTGAGGTCGGTGTAGCGCAGGCTCTGGTGCACAGACCAGCCGCCGCCGAGCCGGTAATCGAAGTCGTAACCCGCGTCCCACGCCCGGCGGTGGTACGAGTCGTAGTTGGGCTCCGACGTGTACCGCGATAGGGGAATCTCGCCGTTCGGGTTCGGCAACAGCGTTCCCTGCGACGGCAGGAATTGGACTGCCGTGCCCGTGTGATCGTCCTGGTAGTGCGAAAGTAGTGTCAGGCTGCCGGCGTCCGAGAAGTTGAACGTGACCGCCGGGGCCAGCAGCGTGCGGCGGTCATGGTCGTAGTCGACCTGGGCGTCACTGTCGCGCAGGAGTGCGGTGACCCGGTAGAGCACGGGTGTGCCCGCGTCGATCGGCCCGGTGCTGTCGAACGCGATCTGCCGGTGATTGAAGGTGCCGAGCTGCAGCTGCGCCTCGCCCGAAGCGTCGGCCGACGGCCGCTTGCTCGTCATGTTGACGAGTCCGCCCGGCGGAACCTCGCCGTACAGCGCCGATGCCGGACCCTTCAGGATCTCGACCTGCTCGAGCGCGTAGATGTCGAGGCGCGACTGCGCTTCTGCGACCGCGGCGGTCGGTAGGCGCAGGCCGTCGAGGTATTCCGTCGGCGTGAAGCCGCGCAGCGTCAGCCAGTCGAAGCGGTCATCGCCGCCATAACTGCCGCTGATGATGCCGGCGGTGTAACGGGTCGCCTGCTCAAGGTTCTGGATCTGCAGGAGCTCGATCTGATCGTGCGTGATGACGGAGACCGACTGCGGCGTCTCGAGGAGCGGTATGTCCGTCTTGGTCGCAGAGGTCGTATCGGTCGCGACGTAGTGGCGGCGCGCGGTGACGACGACATCCTCGAGCTGGGCAGCGGATGCGCCGCTCCCGCTGTCGGCGGCGGTCGCGGCGCCAAACGCGCCCGCGAGCAGCAGCGCCGCCGCGGCGGTCGCGGCCCGAGCCGCGCTCGCAGTGAAGCGCACGGATACCAAATGAGTAGTGCGGACCATGTATCCCTCCCGGCAGCGGCGGCTCTTTGACGACGACCTCGCCAAAGAATGTACGGCGCGACCGGCGGCGCATGTTGGCCGAAACGGGTCTATGTCTGTCGTGATCGGGCCATCTGCATCGCGGGCGTCGCGCGCGTGCCACACGTCGGCGCATTGATCTGGCGCGACGCCCTTCGCTGCCGCACCGCAACTTAGCAGCGACGCGACGCGCCCTGTCCGTCCCGCTCGGTACCCTTGTGTCGGCGGCGGCTCTTGGGTAAGTTGGCTCGACCAGCCCGGAGGCATGAAACGATGGACATTCGTCGATTTCGGGCCAAAGCCAGCGCCACCCGGCTCGAGCACGCCGCGCGGCCGGTCGTCGCGCTCACCGACGAATACCCGGCGGGTTTCGTCGATCCGCGCCATGCCCATACGCGCGCGCAACTTCTTTATGCGTCGGCCGGCGTGATGCAGGTGATCACCGACGGCGGCAGCTACCTGATCCCGCCGCAGCGGGCCGTGTGGCTCCCGGGCGGCACCGAACACGAAGTCCTCTGCCGCGGGCCCGTGTCGTTGCGCACGCTCTATTTCGATCCGGCCAGCCTGTCGCGCCTGCCGCCCCGCTGCTGCGTCATCGAAGTGTCGGAACTGCTGCGCGCGCTCGTGCTCGAGGTCACCCAGTTCGAGCTCGAGTACGACATGGCGGGTCGCGAGGGGCGGATCGTCGGCCTGATCCTCGATGAGATCGCCTCGAGTCCGGGCGCGCCCCTGCACGTGCCGATGCCGAGCGATCCGCGGCTCGCGCGCATCTGCCGAGAAATCCTCGCGGATCCCGCGCGCGCCGGCGACCTGGATGACTGGGCTCGCGCAGCCGGGATGGGCCGGCGCACGCTGACCCGCGTGTTTCGGAGCGAGACGGGCATGAGTTTCGCGGCCTGGCGCCAGCAGGCCCGGTTGCTCGAGGCCCTCACGCTCCTTTCTATCGGCCGGCCGGTGACGACGGTCGCCTATGAAGTGGGCTACGACAGCCCTAGCGCCTTCACCGCGATCTTCCATCGCGCCTTCGGCGCCGCTCCGACGCAGTACTTCCGCAAGCCCCGGTCGCCGAGCGCCGCGAGCGACGGCGCCTGAGACTGCCGCGTCGCGGCATCCGCGCTGGCCCGAAGCCGACGATCGCCGACCCTATCCGGACGGCGGTGCCCGGTGGGCCACTTATAGAGTCGGACCGGACACCGGCCGGTCCGCGCGCCTCGGGCGCGACGGGTGGTCCCTCGACGGCAGCAACGACAAGGGCCAGGTACGTTTCCATGAACCGCCGGAGCTTCCTGGCCGCGACGATCGCCGCGCTCGCGGCGATTCCGGGAGCGAGCGCCTTCGGTGCCGGACCCGGGCGCCCGGCGCCGCTTCCGCCGGCACCGCGAACGCGACGAGTCCCGCTCGTCATCAAACAGCTGGGACGAACCCGGGTCGACGAGTACGCCTGGCTCAAGGACCTGCACTGGAAGGATGTCTGGCGGGACCCCGGGCGACTGAGCGACGAGATCCTGCGGCACCTCGAAGCCGAGAACGCCTACTCCGAGGCCGTTCTGGCCCCGACTCTCGCGCTGCAGCACCAGCTGTTCGCGCAGATGAAGCACCGCTCGGGCGGCGCCGACGAGGTGCCCCCGATCGCTGACGGCGATTGGCTGTACTACCGCCGTTATCCCGCGCACGCCGAGTATCCGGTCTATGCGCGCCGAGCCGCGCACGGAGCGGCGCCGGAAGAAGTGCTCCTCGACGGACCGGCGCGCGCGGCCGGCCACGACTATTTCTCGATGCCCCACGTTGCGCACAGCCCCGACCATCGACTCATCGCCTGGGCCGAGGACGACACGGGCTCCGAGAAGTTCCGCATCCGCATCCGCGACCTCGCCACCGGCGCGCTCGTCCCGGGAGCGATCGAGGACGCGTTCGGGTCGTTCACGTTTTCGGCGGATTCGGCCTGGCTCTACTGGATCTGGCGCGACGCGAACAGCCGGCCACGCAAGCTGTTTCGCCGTCCGGCGCGCGGCGGCGATGACGTGCTCGTCTACGAAGAGACGGATCCGGGCTACTACATGACGCTCGCACGATCGCGCTCGAATGCATTCATCAAGATCCGGGTCCTGAACGGACGCTCGAGCGAAGTGCGGCTGATCGCGGCGACGGACCCGACCGGTACGCCGCGGCTTATCGAACCACGGCAGCCACTCATCGACTACGACGTCGAGGACTGGCACGGCCGGCTGGTGATTCGCACGAACGTCGACGGAGCCACGGACTTCAAGCTGATGTGGGCGGACGCAGCCTCGCCAGGGCGCGCCGGCTGGCGGGACTTCATCGCGCACCGCCCGGGCCACTCGATTGAGAACATGCTCACCTTCCAGGACCACATGGTCCGGCTCGAGCGCGTGAACGCGAATCCGCTCCTGATCGTCACCGATCGCGTGACGCTCGCCGAACGCACGATCCGCTTCGATGAGCAGGCGTACGCGGTCGCCTGGGATGAGGAGTCGGACTATTTCGCCCGCACGCTCAGGCTTTCGTACCAGTCGCCGCGCACCCCGCGGGAGTGGTACGACG